>DNTK01000525.1 GCA_003508755.1 Bacteroidales bacterium
GTTCATAAGGGGTGTGTTTAATATTCGTCCATACCTACATCTGCACATGTGCCATAAAAGGCTTTGGCATTTCGATACTGATAATTAACACAACAGTCGAGCTCACAATTAATATCAGATCCTGAAAAATTGTCCTCAAAATCGGCTAATGTCAAATCTTCTCGAGGATAGTCAATGGTGACACAAAACTCTTCCCAGGGTCCATAAGAATAATTGTTACACCCAGTACTTCGCCGCTCATAAGTTATGGTTACCGGACCGTCTTCTTTCGATTCACCTTCATTTTCGCAAGCAGGCAGAAAGAAAATTAATAAAATGAATAATGTAAAACTGGTTCTCATTATCAACTTAAATTAAGGTTTCATGCTTTGGGAATAAGAACTTGTTTGATTCTATGATAGCTAAAATCTAATTTACAAATCCGAACAGGCTAAGTCAAGAAATAAGCTTGATTTTGTATTTAAGGTCTGAATAGCCAAATATAAAAAAGAACGGCAGGCTTAATGGCCTACCGTTCTATTGCAATTTCTCCTTTTATTAAACTAAAAACCTTTATGGTTTCAGCCTAAGGATACTTGTTTGAATACGGAAACCTTCATCAGGAGGTTTCACTTCTAAGGTATTTCAAACATTAAATAAAAGTTACAAAAAGATTAAATACATGAACAAAATATATTCTAAAAAATAAGGGGATGGTAAGCAATTTTTCCATCCCCGACTTTATATCTATTTAATATACCTATAACCCGGAGATAACTTTATCTTTTGGATACTTCACTGAGTAACTGAACTTCAAAACCTTCGTTTCTCCCGGTCTAAGTTTTAACTTCCAAAGCAATGACCCATAACTTAGGTCGTATTTTGCACCATCTGTATCTTCCGCCTTCACTTCAATTTCTTTTTGCTTCGAAATAGGAATCTGATCCATAACTTCGATTTCGATTTCAAAATTATTGTTGTTACGAACGGAGATTTCAAATCCACGCGATTCTTTTACATTACCACCCATAATCTGTTTAGCGGTAAAATCTTTTAGTCGTGTTCGCTTAATGCTAATCTTATCATCCTGTCCTAACGATAACAACATTGAATCCACTGTAGTAACCGGGTTTAGGAATGACTGGCCGATGTACATTCCTTCATAAAACAGGTTCGATGGTCCGGGTAATAAATTAAACTGACCATAATCTGCAATTTTTGCCAGCAAGTAAGCACCTTTATCAAGCTTAGGCACAGCATGGTATGTAAAACTTGAGTTTAAATCATACCTCTGCATAGCTACAATGTGGTTCTTGCCATCGGAAGGGATATCCTGGGCAACTTCGATTTTATATTCAGCCGACATGCGGTTAGTTGTTTCCTCAACAGTATATGGTACCTTAAACTCTAAATCCATCTCATCATCAGCAATAATTTCTGGTGACATGCTGCGTTGATACAAATTCTCAGACATAACAGCTTTTTTCTGAATCTGCATTTGGTTATTTACATCCCAGCTATGAGAAAAATCGATGTACCAGGGGTATAAAATTGGCCGGTCGTTATTAGCAGTTGGATTGGCCGTTGAAACCGTAAGGCTTATATCTTCCCAATTGTACCCAGTGGTCTGATACACATTTGCCTTATAAATTAGTTGCAGTGGTTCATCTGCTCCTTCGGCTCTTACATCGTAAATGGGTGTCCAGCCGGCCTGGTAGGTTAAATAGGAAAATACCACTTTCTGCGCTTGCGTTATTTCAGAACTTATGTTTACAACCAACTCACCAACGGTTTTCTTTTCGGAGTACCGTAATTCGTTTAGTTGGTTATTAAACTTGTTTTTCTTTCTGTTCAGGTCATTAATTTCTTCATCAATCTTGTATACTCGTTCACGAATATCAAGCAGTCGCGTTCGGTAAAACTCCGAGAGTTGAATTAATTCTTCTACCGTAATTTTTTCTTCATCGGTTCCCAATTTTTGATTCGTGGATATTATTTTTTCCTCACCCAGGTAAACTGATTTCTCACTATTGAGCCAGTTTATACGTTTAGTAATATACACAATCGAATCTTCTAAGGTTCTCGTGCGTAATGGGATAGCTGTGTTTTCGAGGGTGCGTACTCTTGCACTTGCGGAAAGTAAAATCGCACTTCCGGCTACTTTTACCTGCAAGCTGTTACCGTCAATTCCGGTGGTAAGGTTGGTAAGAACGATTTCATTGTTTCCGGGCTGAAGTTTTAGCATTGCTTCGCGAGTAACCTTTGCTCCGCGTTGGTAAACTATTACCTCCCTTATGCTTGATGGATTATTGGCAAAACTGCTTAAGCTAAAAAGTGCAATGGCCATACTTGTGAATAAACGTTTCATTTCTTTAAAATTTAGTGTTTACTCTATAGATGCAATCTTTCCCAAATTCCATAATATCAAAAAAAATTATCCAAAGAAACCTATGGCTTCGAACCAGTACATTAAAATAATTGCCGCAACAATACCAGAAAAATCTGCAATCAGACCACACGATATAGTATATCGTGTTCTGGAGATTCCCACTGCTCCGTAGTATACTGCCACGGTATAAAAAGTGGTTTCTGTACTTCCCTGAAAAATTGAGGCCAGCCGGCCAGCAAAAGAGTCTGCACCAAAGGTGTGCATAGCATCCACCATCATACCCCTGGCACCGCTGCCACTCAAAGGCTTCATTAATGCCGTTGGCAAGGCATCAACAAATCTGGTGTCAAATCCAAGCCAGGCAAAAAAGTTTCCAATACCGGCATTGAGCCAGTCAAAACCACCTGAGGCCCTGAAAATTCCAATACCAAATAACATAGCAACCAGATAAGGTATAATTTTTATTGCCACACCAAATCCATCTTTAGCGCCATCGATAAACGATTCATACAGGTTTATCTTTTTACGGATTGCCAGCAGGAAGAAAAACATGATTATAGAAATTATAATAAAACTGCCGGCAAAATTCGACACAACTTCAATATGCTCTCGCTCCATCCTTCCGAGAAGGTAAAACAAACCGCCAATCAACAAAGAAATACCACCTAAGTATGCCAGCACTATTTTATTGAACAGATTAATGCGCTGCACCAGCGATACAGCAAAAAGTCCGGCCAGTGTTGATATAAAGGTTATCAGCAATATCGGTAAAAAAATATCTGCAGGATTAGCTGCACGTTCTGCGGCCCTCAGACCCATAATACTAACCGGAATCAGGGTTAATCCGGAAGTATTTAAAACCAAAAACATGATTTGAGCATTGGAGGCAGTATCTTTTTCATTATTTAACTCCTGAAGCTGGTTCATTGCTTTTAAACCCAGCGGAGTTGCTGCATTATCGAGACCCAACATATTGGCTGTAAAATTCATTAGCATGCTTCCCATGGCGGGGTGATTGCGTGGAACTTCCGGGAAAATGCGTGTAAAGAAAGGTGCAGTTAAACGCGATAAAACATGGACTGCTCCGCCTTTCTCTCCTATCTTCATAATACCTAACCACAAGGTCATAATTCCAATGAGATAGATCGAAATTGTAACACTTGTTTCAGCAATATCAAAAGTCGATTTAAGCATCGCACTAAACACATCGCGATCAGCAATATCGAAAGCTATACCTGAAAGCATATCATATTGGGCATGCAGGTAATACCCTGCAACGCGCATAATTGCAACAACGAAGGCCACAACAAAAAATCCTATCCAGATATAATT
>DNTK01000148.1 GCA_003508755.1 Bacteroidales bacterium
ATTTGGCCTAACGGTCTGTGTATGAGGCGGTGCGCATTTCAGGGCACTTTGCTATCCCCCTGCAAGCCGTTTTATTAATTGTTATTTGGTTTAAATATAACACTTTCAGCGCACTGACTTTTACACCTTGTTGTAGCAAGTTAAAAACCAGTATGTACTTCATTCTTACTTCATCAGTTTGGTTTTGCCAAATCTTAGGTTACTAACATTAATGTTTTTATCCTGAAGAAGTTTTCCTATTGCCTCCAATTCTTTAGAGAAATATCGAAACCTAAACCAAAACTTCTGTTTACTCTTATCCTTAAGATATATAATCAACCAGTTTGGTTCTCTTATACGGTTGCAATATTCAATATAGTCAATGTCAGAATATAAGATGTGTCTTTTTCTAAATCTTGGTAATATAGAAAGCAAGGGAAAAGCTATCTCCAAATAATCTTCATGTAATTCAAGTGTTGGCGAAGCAACAAATTGAGGTATAGAAAAAGATAAAAACAAAGCTATAAGTAAAAGAGTCTTACCAAAACTAAAGGGATTTGAAGCCATAACATATATAATCAGTATTAGAAGAAGTCCTGATAATATTAATCCAATTAAGGATAGCCTTGTTTTAAATAGTGGTTTATTCATTTTTTCTTACATGTCATTTTAAATCCATTGCAACTTAAATGATATTATCATCAACCCAGCAAATAGTGATATGTTAGTAAATAAGCCTAATAATAACCCTAAATAAGTTCTCTTCTCATTCTTATCCGAAGTCTTACGAATCAGTTTCACCATATTTGGTATATCTGCGAAATGGGAGAAAAACATGCTAACTTCATAATCATTATCCTTAAGTATAAACTTCATCTTATACCATATCACATTTGCTGTAATCGCTAAAAGTGTAAAAGTGATAATCATTAATGTAGGCATGGACTTTCCTTTAATTTGCTGCAACTAGTTTATATATTACCTTTTATTAATGCTATCAGGTATATGTAGTCAGATATGAGTAAAAAAGGTTAATTTCTTAAGTTATTTCCTTTCTTCTAACAAGTTCACACAGCCACATCACTTAAGGGTGCAACTAATTTAGGGTATATGCAGTAAAATCGCAAGCAACGCAAAAATAGATGGGTATTGCATGTTCCCTTTCAGTGTTTTCTGACAAATGGCTTCAATTACTTTTCCATCAATACCCATTTCACTTAAGGGGGCCTATAACTTCTAACCGGTTTGGTTTTTAGGAGTATTGGTAGGTTGTTTTGGGTTTAATGGTTCGTGTATTTGTTATTTCTTTATAATAAACTTTTTTGAAATCATAATTTTATCATTACTTGCGTATAATATGTAAGTGCCCGCAGGCAGACTTTGAATGTCAATCTCAGATGAGGCGTTATTTTTCTTGTGAATTACAGTTTTACCTGAAACATCAATAATTCTCACAGTATAATGCTCTGGATTATCTAATTGAATCTTTAAAACATCATAAGCAGGATTCGGGAAAATATTAAACTTGAATTTATCACTAATCTCTCTTTCTCCCGAAGAATTATCTAGTTCATAAATCCTGACCCAATCTATAAATACGGAACAAGGAAATTCAGCTTCCGGAACAATTGAGCCACCATAAGTATAATCCTGGCCACCAACACCAGCACTTAAAATAATGTACATATTGTGCTCAAACGGGTACCATTCAGTAAAATGATTGGAATACTCTGATATCCCAACTCTTCTGTTATTTATACTTTTAATCGCATCTTCGTCTTGGCCATCAACTTCGAAAAAACCACCATCATCCAGGTAATGGACGTGATACACATTTTCATCTACATTAAATTCAATCCTATCCTCATACCAATCAATTCCATAAACATGAAAAGCAGAACTTCCTGCATTTGGGTCATCAGCAGTCGGTGGATATCCTCCATATCCTGGGTCTGAAGGGCTAGGCACTTGAGAAGTTTCAAAGCTATAATAAAATCCCTTGTGCCCATGATTCCATGATTGCCATTGATTATTCTCCCAAAACCAGGCATAATGAACACTTCCAAGATTATGATAAGGTATTGAACCAACATATTCCACAATATCAATTTCTCCTCCCTGGGGCCACATGATATAATCCCAGCCATCAGGAATTTCGTCAGGCATCATCCAGAAAGCAAAACCTTGCCCTTTATAATTTATGTCTCGTGGAAAAACTTTTGCTCTAATTCTATGACCCGGACCCCATGAGGCTTTATCCGCAGTATTTATTCTACCACTTGTATAATTCCTATCAATATAGCTTTCTTTTCTTGTTGTAATTACTAGACAACCATCTTCGGCTCCAGGCACATTATCCAGAAAACTTACATTTTCAATTCTATCTGTGGCCCTATCAAGTTGACCAGTGCCCCAATCACCATTTACACCAGTCCCGGTCTCATAGTTCCATTTAGTTAAATCTAATTGACCATTATTAAAATTGTCCTCCCATATTAAGTTCCATTCTTGGCCATATATTGCAAGGCTTAAAAAAAGACAAATAATCGTATTTAAAAGTATCTTCATTCTGTTTCTATTACTTTCAGGACGGGACCTACTCCTTGATGACACACCGCCTGCGTATGAAACCTGGCGCAATATAATGCTCCAAGGTGTCAAACCATTAGTAGTTACATTTTGTATTTTATCTTTCAAATATAGCAACATCGCGCTATGTTTTTTACATTTTTTGGGCACCGGAATATTGACTGATATTTCTACTCCCAACAGTAATTTATTGAATAAACCAGGAGTTTTTATTTTTAATACCAGTCGCCACCTTCTTTAAGCATTTCTTTCCGCTTATTCAACATCATCTTCTTCATCGACTCTGTTAGTTCTGGATTATCTTTTGATATATCTGAACGTTGTTCCAAGTCTTCTTCCATATTATATAATTCAAAATATTTTGGTTCTTGTAGTTTTATAAATTCCATATGGCTTTTTTGAAAACTCCATTGCGAGTATTTTGGCTCATTTTTATTGGGTTTAATTAGAGATTCTTCATATCCATCATAATCGTCCATCCAGGGTTTTGGCTCATCCTGATAACCTAATAGTACCATATTGTTTTGACGAAGCATGCAAATAGGATCATGAAAATAACGATAAAAAAACACAGGTTCAGTCCGTTCATAGTTTTTTGTTTTGCCAAGAAATACTTTTGATAGGTCTTCGCCGTCAATAATTTTGTTTTGAGGAATCTGACTGCCCGTAATACTGGCTATTGTTGGCAATATATCAGTAAAATGTCCTATGACATTTGATTTGGTTCCCGCTGGTATCTTAGCCTTCCAGAAAACAATAAATGGTACTCGTATGCCTCCTTCGTATTGAAAATGCTTTTCACCACGAAAAGGTTTGTTTGAAGCCCAATAATCAGACCCGTTATCGGAAGTATAAATGATGATTGTATTTTCATCTAGTTTATTTTCTTTTAAATACGATGTTAATTTACCTACGGCATAATCCATATTTTCTATGCATCCGTAATACTCCTGGTTCTTTTTGTGTTTGATTTTTAAGCTATCGGGTGCAGCTTCTTTATGATGGGGTTCGTGAAACCAAATATTGATAAAAAATGGATTTTCAGCATCCTTGCGTGATTCCATCCATTGAATAGCTTCTTCTACTAAAAGGTGGCTGGAATATCCTTCCATTTTACCTATTGCCTCTTTGTTTCTGATAAAATTTGTTGGGTTTTTATGCGATGGAATAGCGTTGTTATGTGTCCAAAATGCATAATCGAATCCTTGGTCTAAAGGTTCAGGTTGGGTCATATTTGCTGAAGTTAGATGCCATTTACCAAAATGGCCGGTAGCATAATTCTTCTTATGCAACATTTCGGCAATTATTGTCTCTTCACTCTCTAAATGCATAGGTACCTCTGGCGGAATCCAATTGTAAATTCCTAACCGGGTTTTATTTCTTCCGGTAAGTAAAGCAGCCCGGGATGGCGAACAAACTGCAGCACCACAGTAAAAATCGGTAAAATACATACCGTTCTTGGCTAAATCATCAATAAAAGGTGTTTGGCAAGTTGGAGAGTTGGTATCTGATATTCCAACGGTATTCCGATAAACGGATAAATCATTGTAGCCCAAATCATCTGCTAACAATATAATAATGTTTGGAAGTTTATCTGAATCATTTTGGCACCCCAAAAGAAACCAGCTAAATAAAATCGCTATGGTTCCTATTAATCTCGATGATTTCATATTTGTTTTTTTTGAGTACGTTCTGTATACTTATGGTTGGTAACGACTCTAATAAGGGCAGGTGCGCACTGTTAAGCGGTTTCGTATCGAACCATTGCAATGTGTATTATATGTATTGTCATTAAAATTAGCACTTTCCGCTAAATGATCTATACTTTTTGTTGAGGCTAGTTTTTCTTTAATGGCTAATAAGCTTATCCGTAATAATTTCATTATCAATTTTTATTAAATAGATGTACATTTCCGGCTTTAAATTCCGCAGGTCAATAAGATTTGAGCCAGTATTAATGTTCTATTTCTCCGAGGTTCAATTGGTTGTGCCTAACTAGTTTATTGCCTATTATTACTCCTGTCAGGCATATTTAAATTAACAGGTATAAAAATCGTGTTTCCTTATGTCCTCTAATTGCTTCTGGAAGGTTCACACAGCCACATCACTTAAGGGTTCAACTAATTTATAAAATATGCATTTAAATCCCAAATAACAGACAGGGGTACATGCCGCTGCCTGGGTTAACACTTATGTGTGTACCTCCGCTTTAATTGTCGCAAGACAAAGAAATGGAGCAAAAGGAAATCCAGGTATTTTCAGGATGCCTGTCTGCTTATCTTTTTGCTATTTCCGCTATTCTTTGCATGAAATCTCCTTTTAACAATTTTTAATCCTTCCCCGGGATGGTTCCTACAATAATCTTTCTATTTTTGTGGCTTACTTTGCAATAGCTATGCCTAAAAGTGATGTGAAAATAGAATCCCGCCGCCTGCGCAGCTCCTACCTGGTGTCTACCATTAGTATATCGCTGTTGCTGCTGTTGCTGGGTACCGTGGGCTTGCTGCTGTTAAATACAAACCGGCTGAGCACCTATGTAAAAGAGAACATCCACTTTAAAGTCATTCTTAATAACGAACTCCGCGAAGTTGAAATTTTTAGAATACAAAAGTCCCTCGATGCACGTAAATATGTAAAAGAAACCCGCTACATCGATAAAGAACAGGCAGCAGCCGATTTACAAGAGGCACTGGGCGAAGACTTCCTGCAAACACTGGGCTACAACCCCTTGCTGCCCACCATCGAGGTTAAATTCCTGGCTTCCTATGCTAATAACGACAGCATTGCCATCATCGAAAAAGACCTCATGGAGTTCGACGGAATAAAGGAAGTCTACTACCAGAAAAATCTTATACAGATGGTAAACGAGAATGTGCGGAAAATATCACTCGGAATCCTGGTTTTTAGTGCCATCTTGTTTCTTATTGCGCTTACCCTCATAAACAATACAATTAGGTTATCGGTATACAGCAAACGCTTTATTATTCGTACCATGCAACTGGTAGGTGCCACTCCGGGGTATATCCGGCGGCCCTTTTTGTTAAAAGGAGCCTTGCAGGGATTTATCAGTGCCCTGTTAGCCATTGCGGTGCTTACACTGTTTGTTTATTTCGGGCAGGACCAGTTGGAGGGCATTGTTAGCTTGAACGATATTGAAATTATGCTTTTGCTTTTTGCCCTGGTAATTGTTTTGGGTATTGTGCTTAATTGGATTTCGACCTATTTTGCGGTTTCGAAATACTTACGAATTAAAACAGATAAACTTTACACATAATAAAATGAGTAAAAAGAACGAAAAACAGGCTGAAAAAGCAGGTTTTGCTTTGGGAAAAGAAAACCTGAGACTCCTGATAATCGGAATGGCCATTATACTCTTAGGCTTTGTACTTATGGTAGGTGGTGCCAGCGATGATCCCAATGTCTTTAACGGTGATGAAATATTCTCCTTTAGGCGCATTACACTGGCTCCCATTATTGTTTTGGCAGGTTTTATTTTTGAGATCTGGGCCATCATGAAAAAGCCGAAAGAATAAATCCCACAATAGCGATACATTATGAATTGGTTAGAGGCATTAATCCTTGGTATTATTCAGGGACTTACAGAGTTTTTGCCTGTTAGTAGCAGCGGACATCTCGAAATCGGCAAGGCCCTTTTGGGTATCGAACCCTCCGAAAGTCTTTCGTTTTCGATCGTCGTGCACGGGGCCACCGTGCTAAGCACCATCGTAGTCTTTCGCGACGATTTGTGGGAACTCATAAAAGGAGTTTTTCAGTTTAAATGGAACTGGGAAACACGCTACGTAGCTATGATTCTGCTTTCCATGCTGCCTGTTTTAGTTGTAGGTGCCTTTTTTAAAGATACCGTCGAAGGTTTTTTCGATGGCAACATGCGTTTCGTAGGTGCGATGCTTCTGGTTACAGCAGCACTGCTGTCTTTTAGTCATTTTACCAAGAAACAGGATAACGAAGTATCCTTTGGCCGGGCATTTATAATTGGTATTGCCCAGGCGCTGGCCGTATTACCGGGAATAAGTCGCTCGGGTGCAACCATTGCCACAGGTTTAATTGTGGGCGTAAAAAAAGAAAAAGTAGCCAGGTTTTCATTTTTGATGGTCTTGCTGCCAATTCTTGGAGCCAACATGCTTGATATCATCGATAAAGACCCAAATGCACAATCGGGTATTGGACCTGCTGCATTAATTATTGGCTTCTTTGCTGCCTTTATTAGCGGTTGGGCCGCATGTAAATGGATGATAAAAATTGTTAGTAAAAGCAAGCTAATTTATTTTGCTGTGTATTG
>DNTK01000493.1 GCA_003508755.1 Bacteroidales bacterium
TTATTAAAGATAAAGATAAAGACCTCCTGCATTTAACTGCATCTTATGCTTATACGGCAAGTGCCGATGATAATGTTACTTACCATTATGGTGAAGGATTAGTTGGAGTTTGTGCCCTGGAGGGAAAAACCAATCACATAACCGATTTACCAGACAATTACATGGTATTAGCTTCGGGCTTGGGACAGGCAAAACCCTCTGATATTGTTATTGTACCTATGAAAAGTGATGATAACACCGTTGTGGGGGTGATGGAAATAGCATCATTTAATAACATACAATCCTATCAAATAGAGTTCCTTGAAAATATTGCGGGTAGATTAGGCACAGCTGTGCAACGACTTCAGCAGCAGAAAACCACTAAGCTTTTATTAAAACAGGCTCAAACACATACAAGCGAACTGGAAAACCGTGAAGAAGAGCTGCGCCAGAATATGGAAGAGCTGACGAGTGTCCAGGAATCAATGGCCCATAAGGAAAAAGAACTGGAAAATCAATACCAACAGATAAACAAGGCCACGGCCCGGGTAATAGCACAGCTCAAGAAAGACCTTGAAGCACAACGATTAAGCAACAAGGATAATGAAGAGTTTCTTGAGGTATTGAACAATATTCTCCTGTTCGGTGAATTAACTCCAAAAGGTGAAGTTATCAGTGCGAATAATGTATTGCTTAAAAAATATGATTATAATGAAGCTGAGCTAAAAGGACGAAATATCCGAGAATTCATACCCAAAGAGGAAATGATTGATTTTGAAGTGAATTGGAATCGTATTACTAATGGTGAAACGGTTACCCGGTTTGAAAGACATATCTCAAAATCTATTATCGTTACGGTTAAAGCAGCATATGCTCCGGTATATGACGATTTCAATAAACTTGAGAGTGTGCATTTCATTGCTATTCCGACTGATATAGGAAAACCCAAAAGAGTTTAGTAATGTAAAATATACGTGCTAATATATTTTAACTCGAGGTGGCAGGTAATCTTTATAATTACTGCCATTTTTTTTTGCTTGTTGACTGGCAGCCCATTTCGAAAAGACCTGATTTTTCATTAACTTACAAAGAACCAACCAACAAGCATGAGACTCAAGAGAGAAACCGGCTTTTTTGGAGTTTTTTGTGTGGCAAGCGGCACCATGATTAGCTCCGGATTATTTATTCTGCCAGCTATTGTATTTCCCATTGTAGGGCCGGCTATCTTCTTAGCCTATTTTTTCTCGGCGCTTTTAATGATACCAGCCATACTTTCTAAATCCGAGCTGGCTACTGCTATGCCCAAATCAGGTGGTGATTACTTTTTCATACACCGCAGCCTGGGCGCCTTTATGGGTACATTTGCAGGCTTTGCCGCCTGGTATTCATTGAGTTTAAAAAGTGCATTTGCGCTACTTGGTATCGGGTTACTCATTGAGCCCTTGTTTTTCGAAGCTTCGCCGGAACTGATGAAATTATTTGCCGTAGGAATCATATTTTTTTTTACTGCCATTAATATTATTGGTGTAAAGGAAAGTAGCCTATTTCAAATTGTATTAGTCATCTTTATCATAGTAATACTATCGTATTTTATTATCAAGGGAATGCATCATATCGATGTAAACCGTTATGTACCCTTCAAACCTCAGGGATGGCATTCTGTTTTCACAGTAATGGGGATGATCTTTATCTCCTACGGTGGTTTAACAAAAATTGCCTCCATCGCTGAAGAAGTAAAAAATCCGAAAGTAAATATCCCTGCAGGCATGTTTGCCGCCTTTATAGTAACTACTTCTCTTTATATTTTCACCCTCTTTGTTGCTGTGGGATTACTGGACGGAAAGGAATTCTCTGAAACGCTGAATCCGGTTTCCATTGCAGCAGCAAAACTGGATGGAAATATTGGTTTTGCCATCTTAACGCTTGCCGCTGTGCTGGCTTTTATTACCACCGGCAATGCCGGTCTGTTATCATCGTCGAGAATACCTTTAGCCATGGCTGAGGATAACCTGATACCCTCCTTTTTTTCAAAGGTAAACATTAAGCTTAAGACCCCTGTTTCTTCAATACTTTTTACCTCACTATTCATGATTTCGGTGGTGATATTCCTGGATCTTGAGAACCTGGTAAAAGTGGCCTCTACCATGATGCTTATTTTATTCTTTCTGGTGAACCTATCCGTTATATTAATGCGCGAAAGTAAGATAGCCTCCTACAAACCTTCCTTTCGATCTCCGCTTTATCCATACATACAATTTGTTGGCATGATTGTTTATTTGCTACTAATAATCGAAATGGGCTATTTACCCTTTATTATTACTCTCGGATTTGTCGGTTTTTCATTCTTCTGGTATTTTCTGTATTCAAAAAGACGAAACATGAAGCAATCTGCCTTATTGCAAATAGTGGAGCGCATAACTTCCAGGGAAATAAAATCTTCAGTATTAACGGATGAATTGCGTGACATTCTTTATGAGCGAGATGGTATTGTTGAAGATAAATTTGATAGTATAGTAAGAAAGGCTACATTCCTGGATTTAAAAAAGGAAACAGATGATGAAGGTTTGTTACAGAATATTGCTTCCACCTTTTCTGATAAGTTTAACATCCCCTCAGAAAAAATCTACCGACTGTTTCGAAAGGAGGAAAAGAAATTTGATTCGGTAATTTACGAGGGATTGGCCATCATGAATATTGTTGTTAAGGGCAGCAACCTGTTTGAAATCGTCATTGTCCGCTCAAAACATGGAATTGCATTAAGTAAGGATAGCCCAAAAGTGCACATACTATTTGCCCTGGCCGGTTCAAAGGACGAACGAAGTTTTTACTTGCAAACGCTCATTGCTATTGCACAGATTGTTCAAAATAAGGAATTCATTAAAAACTGGAAAAAAGCAAACTCCATACACGATCTAAAAAATCTGATATTACTTTCTGAACGCATCAGGAGTCGGAGAATATAGTATTCCTTGTTTCTAATTTTAAGAAAACTCGGCAAGCAACTCACCTATATTGAGCCTGGATTCATAGTATTTATCCAGTTAGACCTCAGAAGGGCGGTATTGCCTAAATGGATGAATTTTGAATCAATTTTGCATTCATATCAGTATTGTTAGCCAGATAATCCAGCCATTCCTATCTCTCGCAGAAACAATATAAAAAGGTTATATATTAATTCGGTAGTATGCTAGTTATTTAAATTATAGAGCTGAAAGATGCCTTTTGGTATAATGATTTGCTCGGGATATATGAGAATTAAGTTGTGATAAGAGAAATACTTTTCGATAATGGCAGGATATGAATCGATTATTTTACTGTAGGCAACTGTTTTTCGGCGGGCTTTAACAAAAAACAGCAAATCGTTTTGTCCCAGCGGTCCGGAACTAAGCTTTTCGAAAAAATCTTCATCAAGTTGGGTCTCAACCATTATGAGTTCTCCTGCACCATTACCATTTAGATTCATGTTTTTAATGGCATCAAGTGTTTTGCGTGTGCTGTAAATAAGCATTCGCCTTTTCATGTTTTCACTTAAGTTAACCAGTACATTTAATAAATCATGAAATCCTTTTTCGCCCTGAACATTCTCCGGTAAAAATGTCTGGATATTACCTACCTTGCTGACATCATTTTCGAGTTTCGACACGAGGATCATTCTGTTGGTTTTGCGAATAAGCTTATCGAGCATGGTGCCAAAAAGGCGGTCGATAGAGGTAGTCTGACTGTTCCACCCAATGACAACACGGTTAATACCAAACTCCTTTATTGCTTTTGAAATACCTTCCACTACATTGATATCCATTCGGGTGATTAAATCCGCATTGCTTATTGGAGCATCAATTTCATCGATTACAGAAACTAATTTTTTACGACTTTCCTGGTATTTCTGATAGGAATTTTTTCCCTTTGGAAAAATGGTGAGCGGATAAAGAGGCGATTTTGAATCATTTGCTTTTAGCATCAATCCAAAGTTTATTAAATGTTTCATATTCTCCGGATTTCCGAGGGCAACCATCACCTTATCGCCTTCCTCCTTTCCACCTTGGTTTTCATCGGTATAAATGCTGCTTATTTGCTGGCCGGCTTTTTGAGTAACCATGGAGCTCACGATACTGGTAAGCAGAATGATAAAAATTGTACTGTTTAACAACTGATCATCGACAAGCCCAAACTCGGCACCTACAATCATAATAGCTATTGCTGAAGCTGCACGCGCTGTACTTAAGCCAAATATCAAGTTCCGGGAGCTTGCATTAAACTTGTAAAACAATTGCATTATCCACGAGGCTAAGAATTTACCACCAATTGCCAAAATTCCCAATACGCCTATAATTAACCAGCTCTGTGGATCATTGATAAGCACTTCGGTATCAACCAGCATGCCAATAGAAATTAAAAAGAAGGGGATAAAAAGTGTATTACCGACAAAAAGAATACGCTCAAGTAATATCGTTTCCCTTGGAATATACCTGTTGAGGGAAAGTCCGCAAAAGAATGCTCCAATCAGGGGCTCAATTTTTAGGAGTTCAGCAACTGTGGCCGAAATAAAGATGGCTGTTAATACAAAAACAAAATGTAACCCACTTGCCTCAGTCTGGGTTCTAAAAAACCATTGGGCAATTGAGGGAAGAATTTTAAGTACAAAAACGAAAAACAATATAAAATATAACAAAGTGCGCATCCAGAAAACCACACTTAGGTCACCCTGAACAGAATCAGAAATTACGCCCAGTATAATTAAAACCGTTGTATCGGCAATAATGGTACCTGCAATGGTAATAGTAACAATCCGGTGGTTAATGATACCAAATCTACCCAGAATGGGGTATGAAACCAACGTGTGAGAAGCAAGCATAGTAGCTACAAGCAGGGCGCTTTCGATCCGGTAATCGAGCACAAAGTGAAAGACAATGAATCCGGGCACAAAGGGCAATAGAAAGGTTAAAACACCAAACATAGTACCTTCTCTGCGCCTCCGAAAAAAGTCATTTAAATCTATTTCCAAACCTGCCAGAAACATCAGGTAAAGCAAACCGATGGATCCAAATATTGACAAGCCAATTTCACGCGAGAGCACATTAAACCCATGAGGACCAATAATAACGCCGGCTACTACAAGGCCAATTATATCCGGCATATTTACTCGTCTTAGAATTATTGGAGCAAGTAATACAATACTTATTATTACAGTAAATATCAGTATAGGATCATTCAAGGGTAAGGCCATGGAAGCTATCATGCATGTAGTATTTACATAAAAATAGTAACAAATTTCGAAGCAATTATATTTCTGGTAAAAAACTAACTCTAAACGAGGTGTTTCGTTATTTCTATTTGCTTTTTATACATTTGGAGCATGTTTACCCGCGAAGAAAAAAAACAACTTCGGATGGAATACTGGAACAGGTTTAAAACCTATTCGAACCGAAGAAAACTAAAGAAGAACAAGCCTGGTAAATGGATAATGGAGGAAACAGGTATCAAGCAATTAAAGCTGAAATTCCATTTCGATGAAACGCATGCCTGGGCCGGGATCGAGATTGATACCCGCAACCTTGATAAACGGATTGAACTTTTTGATAAATTGGAAAAATTAAAAAGTGTTTTAACGAACAGGCTGCCCCATCAATTGCACTGGGAATTGGAGAAAGCCAAAACTGAGAATAAAAGTGTTTCGAGAATTTTTGCAGAATTAGCCGATGTAAACATATACCACAGACAGTGCTGGAAGCAGGTAAATGATTTTCTCTACGAGGTTATGGACCCCATCGAAGATATTTTTAAAGAATATTTTGATTTTATAAAATATCAATAAAAAAAGGGTGGCATCATCAACACCACCCTTTAAATGTTTTTAGTTTATACTATATTATTTCAATTTCGTATCCATCATCCTGCAGGTTTACAGCTACCTTTTCAGCATAACTTTTGTCGAAATAGACTTTTGGTTTATGCTTGGCAAATACAGGGTACCTGCCTACAGAATCTTCCGAATTCAGGTAGTTATATCCCACAAGAAACAGTTCGGTATCTTTCAAAATAATTCGGTACACAGGACGGTGCTTGCAAGACTCAATTACCTCCTGGATTTCGTAGCGGGTTATTTCGGGCTCATGCTTTAGCTTAACAGTCCTCACAATTTCGTCGCTAAATGGTTCCTTTGTAAAATGCAAGTCGAAATTTTTTACATAGCAAGACAGCACAACCGATTCATCCATAATAACGGCTGGTTTCTGATCATCGCCTACTAATCTCACATTAACTCCATTTCTTGAAAATAAACTTTTAAGTCGTTTATTCCTCCTGGCCACCATTTCTTCTAAGGTTTCCTCCCTCCTCATAACAATAAACTTTGATAATTATATGGTTGATAACATTAACTCTGTGTACAAATATAAAAATATTGTGAATTATTCATTGAGATACTTATGTTAATAACTGCATTATTTACGATTTTCTAAAAAAACCATTGAAATATTTGTTAATTATAATTTTATGTTTACTTTTATGACTCCTACCATATATCAGTCACACGCGCTAACGGTCTCTGGCTCTGCATCATGCAGAGCTTTTTTTATTGCAGATTATTTTCAATTAATCAGGCAATATCTGCCAATTATTTCAAAATCAACAATTTAGTTTCTGTTCCATCATGATTTTATTAGTTCCTCCCAGCTGCAATTTGAATAGAAATTTGGCCATTCATACCAATAATTCCAATGCTCACCATCTTAAAAAAGTGAGACTCGCATACTAAATCATTCCATTTATCAACTTATATACTCTGCTGGTTGAAATTAACTATTATTTAGGTCTTTTTCGCAGTAAATTTAAGTATCCAATCATGCCGTTACTGAATGCCTATGAGACCAAAAATTAATCGCCGCAAACTTATTATGATGTTTTTAGGTGTGGTCGATGTTTTAGCGACATTAGGAACCTTATTTCTTGCTTCCTATCTTGTTCATCGTTTCACCTATGAACAGGTAATAATAAGCAGTGAAATTATTTTTGTTTCGCTGATAGTACTTATTACGTGGTTGGTCTTACTAAAAGCTACACACCTGGCTCGCATACCCCGCACACGCACAACAAATATGCTTTTCTCCGATTTTGTTAAGCTTTCATTCATAGGTGGGATAATAC
>DNTK01000572.1 GCA_003508755.1 Bacteroidales bacterium
ATCTGTCTGATGCTAAATTTCAGCTCTTGGCTAAGTCTTAATATTTCTCTGATTTTTTCCACGTTTGTTCTTTTTCTTGACATTTATTGCCCTCCTGTTAGTTTGTATTTATTCAAACCAACAGAAATACTAATATTTTGTGGAAAATGAGTGGTGTTTAGTAAGTGTCCGCTTTCAGCAGGAATCACTGTCCGTATTCAAAAAGGGCGGCTGTCCGCTTTCCCCAAGAATCCGTGTCCGTTTTCAGCAGGAACTACTGTCCGTTTTCAGCAAGAATGAGTGTCCGTTTTGGACAAGAATATGCACAGCTCGTCAATCCGTGGCGTGGCGCCACCACGGAGAATACCCCCGCCGTAAACACCCAGTTCGCCGTAGCCGAAGTTGTCCATGTTGATCAGTACGATGTTGGGTTTTTCACTTTTCTGTGCTTGCATTGGAATAGCGATTCCAATTAAGAACAAGCAGGTAATTGCAATACTTAGTAATTTTTGTGTTTTCATACTTATGGTTATTGTTTGTATTAATGCGTGATTTCTATTTCATCAAAAGTAGGATAGAGTAGGTAGTAAAGTCAATAACACTTTAGTAGCAAAAAAGTATAAGATTCATGGGGGGGGATAAAAAGCAGGACGACTCCAAATTACTTTATTTGGGGTTGATGGAGCAAAGAACATAGAATAAATGAAACTCCCCGCCGCAAGCGGCAATGTCTATTAGTTAAGGTGAATAGACTTCGACCCAAATTGAGCGATTCCGCTCAAACGATTTAGATTTTGTAAACATTTCACCGCACTTCGTTAGTGAAATGCAACAAACTCTATATCGGGGTTAAAGCTAAGTAAAGCGTTCGTTCGCTATGCTCCAACCGCCCAACTTAGGTTCGACTGAGTTTATATTGTGCAAAGCCGAAATGCTCAGTCTAACAGTCACCCTGAGATGTCATCCTGAGCGAAGTCGAGGGAGTCGAAGGGTAAATCTCAATTATAAAATAGTATAATCAAGCCTTACTTAATGACATTACCGCCAGGCAATAGTGCGGGTTGAACGAATAAATTATAAATCAAGTAGTTTTATCCTGTTTTCTAACAAAACTTTATAATCATCTTTCAGATCTTGTTTTAAAAAAGAACTGTCAATAAGTTCAAACCAAGAAGGTAGTGCACTTAGCAGTTCTTTAAGTGTTTTATCAATCACCGTTTGGTTGATTTTTAATCTTTCTAATCCTAAATAATCTTTAAGAATACTTTTAGTCATGTTTTTCTTTTTTCCTTTCAATGTTAAAGCCGTTTCTTCAACATCTTTTCCAAGAACGATACTTGTATTTAAAAAATCATATGCAGGACATAATTCTATCTTATCATTCTGAGAAATAATGGAATAATTCTTAAGATGCATATCTTCATTTCCAACTAAAAAATTAAATAAAAATCGCTTAAAAAATTTAATTTTTTCAATTTGAGGAAAAGTACAGTTGTCATCAATTAATTTTATCAATTTTTCCACAGAATAATCATATTTGGTATCTCTTGTTTCTCGAGCTAGTTGAGCAAAATCTTCAACATGTAACTTATTATTTTTACCCGTTCTATCATATCTTTTTATAAAATAGGATAGGCTACCGTCTTTTGAGAATACCATTCCATGTATTGGAGTAACAATTCCACATTTTGATGCCATTTTCATGGTTAGATCTTCGTTTTCTGGCAATTGTGGATATGCGTAGTGTTGTGGTTTTATAATATATTTTCCTTTAAAATCTACAATTTCAAATTTAGATTGTCGAATATTTAAAATAGCACTCAACTTAGGTTGCACACCTTGTATTGACATTTTAGTTGCACGTCTTGCTGCTTCATGCCTTTGTTCTTCCGCTGAATAGTTTAAATCTTTTAAGTCTGTAAGATTGCGTGAAATATATTTTAAGCCATTTTGAGCGTATTTACCTTCACAGCTTTCATATGTAATAGGACATTTGTTCATGGCATTTCCTCCACACTTGCGGCACCAACTAAATCTGCTCCAGCAGCTATTAATTGACTGAAATAATCATACTTATCTATTTTTTTAAATCTCAATAGACCGTCCAATTGAATACCTTCAGGTAACAGGCCATCAAAAAATGGTGGAAAAGAATTAAAATTGAATTCTTTAAATTCAACTGGCATGGTTAATGAGATAGGTTCACCTTTATAATTATCATCATAGGAGAACTTATATTCCTTATTTTTTTCAATCTCGGTTAAATAACCAGCCAAGGTATTATGCATATATACTTTAGCTGTTCTCATGTTCTGTATTATATTTATCCATTAATGGACTATTCAGTTCTATACTAATATTTAATGCCTTTAGCACATTAACAATTGATTTAAACTGAACCGTTTCTTTCCCTTTTTCAATATCAAATACAACGGTTTTACCAACCCCTGCTACATCAGCTAACGATTTTTGACTTAGTCCAGCCTTTTTTCTATGATATTTGAGAATATCATTTAGATGTTGCATATAATCCATATTAAATTACTGTTTAAACAGTAATAATACATGATTTCATACAATTATCCAATTTATTTATGTTAGAACCAATATAAATACTGTTAGGGCAGTATATATATATGCTTTTGGCTAAATTTTGAAAGAAATTAGATAATAATATGTAAAATTACTGTTAGAGCAGTATTTAAACGTGTAATTTGAAGACAATGTTTAATTTTTACAACTATTTTACACATTTTGAAAAACTGCAAACTTGTAAATGTCAGAATTAAACCCAGTTCATGCATTAGGAATCGTTATGAAAGCATAAATCACAAAGAAAGAGCTACTTATGCTGAAGAGGCATAGCACCGCTATGGTGATTTAGCAAGTTTACGTTAAGTGTCTATTTCAAAGTGATTTATGGATGTAATAGATTTTCTAGTGCATGATTCGGGTTAAACCTAAATAAAAAAATAAAACACTTTCTGTATCGGGAGATAGATATATAAATCATGAAATTAAAACAATAGGTTGATATGAAAGAATATTTTACCTGTGATAATTTAATACCATTTATTAATTTTTGCGTTTTCATATTATTAGTTTTTCACTTCGTTTGATTTAATTTCTTATCCCATGTTTTCTTCGCAATAATGAGGTTAGGAGCGTGTATAGAAAACCTGAAGACAGCCCGAACATAAGTACCCCATTTACAGCTTCCAAGCCACCTAATAGTTTCCTTTCATTACCTAAAATGAAATCGCCATAACACAGGGTAGTGAAATTAACGGAAGAATGATAAAATGCATCTTTGAACGCGGTAAATTCATCATAATACATAAATACTGCTGCCCATATACCTATTTGTATGAGGTTGCCAATGAATAACACAGAAACGCCTAATACCAAAACTGTAGATATTCTCAAAAAGGTAGGTGATATTTCCCGTTTTAAATCTTACCTAAGACTGCCTTGTAGCAAAACAGATATAAATGCACTTTGTATAATCTTGCAGATACCAATTACTATACTTCCTGTTAATAGGTTATCAATCATTTTTTAAGTCTTCCCGTTCTGTCTTTTTTAATTATCGAAAGGGAATATTTTTATCCAATCGTTTTTCATGCTTACCACATGCCAGCCACCTTCTTTGGCCGCATTTAAGGATGCATTGTCTTTTTCAGCATAAGCAAACTCACGTACATCATCGTCATGATTGACTATTAACTGAAAATTGGGTAGTGTGTTTGTTTGGCTATAGGTAAGTTGTCCGATGTCACCTCCACTGCGTACATTGCCTCCAACAAAGATTGGGATACGACCAATTCGCTGCTCAATTGCCGCAGGCTTAGTGTTTTTGTCGTTCATAAAAAAGTTCTTTGTCCCCTTTACAATCTGCCATTTACCATCCACTTGTTCAAAAGTATTCATGGCAAAAGTGCCAATTACGTTTTCGGGTACAATACCATAAACATCTTCTGCAAAAACCCGCATTAAACTGTTGCCTCCACCGGAGCAGATATAGGTTTTAAATTCATTTTTGCGTAAATAGTGTAACAGTTCCAGCATAGGCTGATAAATAGTCTCCGTAAACTTCTTTCCGTACTTTGGATGAGCAGAAGCGTTCAGAAAAGCGGTAACATCTGCATTAAATTCTGTCAAGGTCATACCTGCATGCGTAACCATAATGAGTTTCATTAACTCTTGGCCATGATTATTTAACAGATCATTCACCAGATATTCATTGTCATCTTCCAGAACTGATTTAGAGGGTTGCGTATCCTTCCACTCGGGATGGTCAACTGCCATTTTTTTAACTTGGTATGCCGCAAACTCAAGCTGTGCAACGGGTTGTTCGCACCATAAGGTGCCATCATTATCAAATGTTGCTATGCGCTCTTCTGGCTTTACATACTTTGTGCTTCCCTCATTGCTAACATCGCTGACAAAGGTTATAATAGCATTTTTTGTAGGTCCTTCATTCCAGGAAGGTAGCGGGTCTGAAACCTCGCTTTTTTCTGTAGATTCTGAATTAACTGTAGCATCATTGCATGCCGATAACAAAAGGGTGGTAAGCGTTAAAAATGCAATAAATTTTTTCATGATTTTTAGTTTTAATAATTTGAGGAACCCTTATCATTCAATACATAATTCCATTTTGATAAAGCTATATTCTCCTATTTATTTAAATACGCATCAAGCGGCACCAGAAGGTTTTGGGCATTGCTCAATGCTGCGGAGAGAGCCTGGGCTTCTCCAACCATCTCAGTCGTAAGACCTCGAGTGGCAGCAATATTTTTTCTGGCCTGGTTTTCGGGTGATGGATCCTCGGTTGCAGAGACCATTAGTAGCGCCACGCCCGCAACCTTGTTTTCTTTCACACCGTCACCGCGCACATACAGCATGCCCAGATTGCCGATGGCCATTGCATCTGCCTGCACCGAGGCCTTGCGATACCATTCATTGGCCTTTGCGAAAT
>DNTK01000495.1 GCA_003508755.1 Bacteroidales bacterium
ATGACCCATTCGTAACTGGTATTTATCGTCGTTCAGCCTTGTCGATACAGGGAACCTTGTTGCCCAACCCCCAAACAGAACGACCTGCAGATGTAGGTTACGATATCTTCCTTTCACAATATACCAGTGATGGCGGCGACGTTTTTGCCAAACGGGTTGCCTGGGGGCCACTGGATGATGTAGTAGATAAAATTGCGGTTGATGATGCCAATAATGTTTACATGGTAGGCACGTATTACGATACCCTGGCCTTTGGTCCGGATACACTTTTTACACCCAACCCCACAGATAAATACATTTTTCTTGCAAAGTTTAAACCAAATGGCGACTTCCGCTGGGCAAAGTCCATCCCCCTAACAACCACCACAGGAAACTTTCTTGACATTGTAATAGATGATTTTAACCAAATATACTTAAGTGGTTTTTTCACTGATAGTCTTACTTTTGATGATACAACTGTTGTTAGCCAAGGTGTTGGTGATGATATAGTCCTGGCCAAGGTAGATACCTCTGGTACTCTACAGTGGATACTTACTGAGGGGAGTAATGATGATGATGACCGTGCGAATGGTTTAACAACGGATCCATCAGGGGCTGTTTATATTACAGGGTATTTTTCACAAACTGCTGTTTTCTCAGGAACTCCTGTTACTTCTGCTGGAGATTTAGATATTTTTGTGGCAAAATACAACACTTCGGGTTCACTGCTCTGGGTAACCAGAAGTGGTGACATTGGTGCCGACATTGCCTATGGTGCTAAAGTAAGAGAAAACCTATTGCAAACCTCAGGGTATTTCGCAGGAACAGTGATATTTGGAAATGATACATTAAAAAGTGTAAGCACAGGAGATCAAAATACAGGTTTTTTCGTATATGATACCGATGGAAATCCCATCACAGCGAATGATATTAAAACCAATGATGTTGTGGCTGATGATCGCGGCGAATACATTGAATATGATTTGGCTGGGAATACATATGTCGGTGGATATTTTGAGGCCGATTCCCTTTTTATTGGAAATGACACCTTAATACGCACCGCATCAACACATGATGCTTTCCTGGCAAAATATCAAAATCCCTTTTCGGCAACATTCTCAAGGAGCACAAACATTAGTTGTAATGGCGGAAACAATGGTGAACTGCTGGTCACCACTTACTTCGGAACATTTCCCTACACTTACGAATGGAGCCCAAATGTTATTGTTTATGATGATTCATCTGCAACAGAGCTACCCGCGGGTGATTATTGGGTTAAGGTGACCGATGCCACTGGTGATACTGTGCGCATCAGCACCACACTGACCGAACCCGCTCCAATAAGTATTACAATTGATTCCACTAATATTACCTGTTCCGATAGTTCAAACGGAACCATCACGCCTTCGGCAACTGGTGGAACCGGTACTTTGGATTTTAGCTGGAATGGTGGTAATTCTATCCCAGGTCAACAAAATCAGTCTGATTTACAGCCGGATTTATATACACTTACAGTAACCGACGAAAATAGTTGTGCAGTAATAAGGGAAGTTACCCTTACAGCCCCATCGCCGATTGTTTTTTCAGGTTCTCTGGTAGTAAACGAATCAGCAATTGGAGCAGAAGACGGAAGTATTGATCTGAATGTCTCCGGAGGCACTCCCGGCTATACCTATTCCTGGGAAGATATTTCCGGAACAATGCCCGGAAGAGTAAACGACACACTAAACAATCTTGCACAAGGCAATTATACTGCCCGGGTGGTGGATAACAATCTTTGCCAGCAGGATACAGTGATCTATGTGCCCGGAGAATTATTATCAGTAGATTTGATAAATCTTTCGGATGTTTCCTGTTATGGCAACAATGATGGTATTGCAGTTGCTCGCATTGTTTCTGGTGATCAGGGAGAACCTTATACTTTTACATTCAGGAATAGCTTGGGTACCACCATTATACCTGTGAATGACACTGTTGTTGAGAACTTAAGTACTGATTGGTATTATGTAACTGTAAATGAGACTGGAGGCGAACTGCGATCTGCCATTGACAGTGTGTTTATTTCACAGCCCGATACCCTTCAAATCATTCTTAGTGCCGATACCATTGATTGTTTTGGAGATAATAACGGATCTGTTACACTATTGCGCACTGGTGGAACGGGACCATTCGATTTTGATTGGTCAAATGGGGCTACAACACAATCAATTACTTCTGTAGCTGCCGGATGGTATGAAGTGACAGTTACAGACGCAAATGGTTGTACTGCAACAGATTCAGCCGAAGTGCTGCAAAACGCTGAGGTTGTTGTAAATATTGGTGTTGCAAAATTAATCTCCTGCAATGGCGATTCTGATGGAACCCTACAGGCAAGTGTTTCAGGTGGAACAGGCACAGCCTATACTTACGCCTGGGATGACCCGGGCTCTCAATCAGAATTCAGGGCCATTAATTTAAGGGCCGGAACATACAGTGTTCTTGTTACCGATAGCTTGGGTTGCCAGGGAAATGATACTTATATTTTTACAGAACCTGATGTGCTGACCGCGAGCCATGTTGACTCGAGTAATATTACCTGCCGGGGTAATTCAGACGGGCGCATTGCAGTTTCAATGTCAGGTGGCACGCAACCGTATCAATATGATTGGTCACCCTTCATTTTACCTGATACAAATGTTGTTGAAGATCTAGGTCCTGCTACCTACCCACTTACAGTGACAGATTCTAATGGTTGCACCTACAACGAACTAACAGTAACTATTGAACAACCTGCTCTGGCGCTTAGTATTGTTGAAGACGGAGCAGTACACATAGACAACGCTTGTTTTGGAGATGCTGAAGGCAGTCTTACGGTTATTGCCGCAGGAGGATGGGAAAATAGATACGACTACTCTATCGATGCAATTAATTGGCAAAGTTCTCCAACATTTACAGCTCTTGCTGCTCAAGTATACACCGTATCTGTGCGTGACTCAAATAGTTGTATCGAAAGTGTTGGCATTGATATTACTGAAGCTCCTGAGATTCAAATCACGGGTGAATCGGTTGTTGACAATACAATCATTGTTCAGGCCAGCGGGGGAACAGGAACACTTTACTTTTACCTGGATGGTTCCGGTACTCCTGTGGAAGATCTAGGACAGTTTACAGGATTAGAAGATGGCACTTACTTCGTGGAAATTACGGATGATAATAATTGCGGTCCAGTTCGTTCGAATGATTTAACTGTAAATACCACCCACATCAATGAGGCAATAAATGCCGTCACAAGTATATATCCTAATCCATCCAACGGACTATTTAATTTAGTATTTGAATTGCCTGATAATGGTGAATTCATTGTTGAGGTGTTTAGCCTAAATGGTGCAAAAGTCTATCAAGAGTTTTTCTTTGCTAAAGCCAAAGAAAACAAGCTGGTTACTATTGATTTAAGCAGCTTTGAAAAGGGAATATATCTTGTAAAAATTAATGGACTGGCACTTAATACCAAACTAATAGTAGAGTAGAAAAAATAATCCATGTTAAAAAATAGGTTGCCCCGCTCATCGGCAACCTTTTTTTTTGAAGATTTTTAAATTTTCGGTTTAGTAGGGTATTTTATATGTTTGCAAAAAATAAAATTACCATCAATGAACATCTTATTACTTGGATCGGGCGGTCGTGAACATGCCCTTGCCTGGAAAATGGCGCAGAGTCCTAAATTATCAAAACTCTTTATTGCCCCAGGAAATGCGGGAACAGCTGAAATCGGGGAGAACATTCCCATTAAAGCTGATGATTTTGAATCGATAGGTAATTTTGCAATCAAAAATGAGGTGAATCTCCTTGTTGTAGGACCGGAAGATCCGCTGGTAAAAGGGGTGAGTAACTATTTTTCCGGAAACCCTGAATTAAAGCACATACCGGTAATTGGTCCCTCACAAGAGGGGGCTGAACTTGAAGGAAGTAAAGAGTTCGCAAAAGAATTTATGAAACGCCATGCAATTCCAACAGCAGGTTACTTATCTGTTACCAAAAACAACCTTAGCGAAGGATTATCATTTCTGGATGAATTAGAGGCTCCATATGTATTAAAAGCGGATGGACTTGCAGCTGGTAAGGGAGTTTTAATATTGCCAAATCTCGATGATGCCAAGCGTGAATTGCAGGAAATGCTCGAAGGTAAATTTGGAGCCGCCAGTGAAAAGGTTGTAATCGAAGAGTTTCTGAGAGGTATCGAAATGTCGGCCTTCGTAATTACCGATGGAGAAAGTTATAAAATTCTTCCTGAAGCAAAAGACTATAAGCGAATTGGCGAAGGTGATACCGGATTAAATACAGGAGGCATGGGATGTGTTTCTCCTGTGCCCTTTGCTGGCGACGATTTCTTGAAAAAGGTAGAAGACCAGGTGATTCGACCTACCGTTGAAGGATTAAAGAAAGATGAGATCAATTACAATGGATTTATCTTCTTTGGCCTGATGAATGTACACGGAGAACCTAAAGTGATTGAATACAACGTTCGAATGGGAGATCCTGAAGCTGAGGTAATTATGCCTCGGTTAAAGGCCGATATGGTCGAAGTTTTTGAAGCTGTTTCGAGAAAACAATTAAGCACTGTGAATCTTGAAATACTTCCTGATACCTGCGTCACAGTTATGCTGGTTTCTGGCGGTTATCCGGGCAGTTATGCAAAGGGTAAAAAAATAACTCATTTAAAGGATACAGCTGAAAGCATTATATTTCATGCCGGAACCAAAACTGAAAACAACATTGTTTACACAAATGGAGGCAGGGTTATCTCAATAAGCAGCCTGGGTGCTACTATGAGCGAAGCCCTAAAAAAATCATACAAAAACGCCGAAATAATCGACTTTGAAGGTAAAAACTACAGGCGGGATATTGGTTTCGATCTGCAGGTATACCTCAAATAAAAACATTTTTTATACGCTTGCTAATTTTCCAGAAGGTTTATCATAATTTCCTTTGCAGGAAGTACTTAAATTAGCAACTATTCTTATTCTAAGCAACAGGGATGCGCAGGTATTACGATTTTTTAGTTATCGGTTCCGGTCTGGCCGGATTAAGCTTTGCTCTTAAGGTAGCGAAAAATGGAAAAGTTGCGGTTGTCAGTAAAACCAAACTCGCCGAAACTAACACTTCTTATGCTCAAGGCGGAATAGCCGCAGTTACTTATGCCCCTGATAAAGTTGAAAAACATGTTCAGGATACACTCATTGCCGGAGCAGGACTATGCGATGAAAAAATCGTTCGTATGGTTGCTAAAGAGGGCCCTGGGCAAATCGAGGAACTAATTAATTGGGGTACAGAGTTTGATCGTGAGGAAGACGGTCGATTTGACCTTGCTAAAGAAGGTGGACACAGTGAGCACCGCATTCTGCATCACAAAGATAGCACAGGTGCCGAAATACAAAGAGCCCTTTTTGAACAAGTGCAAAAGCATGCTGATATTGATGTTTTTGAAAATTATTTTGCAGTAGATATTATTACCCAACACCATACCGGTAGGCTTGTTAAACGGCGCCATGACGATATTGAATGTTATGGTGCTTATTGCTTAGACATAGCCTCTGGCAGGGTGGAGACTTTTCATTCAAAGATTACTATGATGGCCACTGGTGGTACCGGAAATCTTTATTCCTCAACCACCAATCCGAAAATTGCTACCGGAGATGGTATTGCTATGGTTTACCGTGCAAAAGGAACCGTTGAAAATATGGAGTTTGTTCAATTCCACCCGACTTCACTTTATAATCCTGGCGAAAAACCTGCATTTCTGATCACAGAAGCCATGCGGGGCTTTGGTGGTGTTTTGCGCACAACCGATGGCAAGGAGTTTATGCACCACTATGACAACAGAGGCTCCCTGGCACCACGAGACATTGTTGCACGTGCAATCGATAACGAAATGAAAGTAAGGGGAGATGACTTTGTTTACCTCGACTGCACACACCTTGATGGTGAAAAACTAATTGAGCATTTTCCAACCATCCATGATAAATGTAAAAGCCTTGGAATTGATATAACCAAGGATCTTATTCCTGTTGTTCCATCGGCGCACTATTCCTGTGGTGGAATTAAGGTGAATGAACATGCTTGTAGCTGGATAAACAATCTTTATGCTGCTGGCGAGACTGCTTCGTCA
Source organism: Bacteroidales bacterium (assembly GCA_003508755.1). Classification (GTDB taxonomy): domain Bacteria; phylum Bacteroidota; class Bacteroidia; order Bacteroidales; family UBA10428; genus UBA10428. The sequence continues at coordinate 6,125 of DNTK01000495.1, forward strand.
GGGTTACATGGAGCAAACAGATTAGCATCCAACTCACTAATCGAGGCCATTGTTTTTGCCGACAGGGCTGCAAATCACTCAATTAACAAAATTGAAAGTATACAATTTGAAGAAGGTGTGCCTGAGTGGGATGATAAAGGTGTTACACATCCCGAAGAAATGGTGCTTATAACCCAGAATTACAAAGAGATGCAACAAATATTCAGTGTGTATGTGGGTATTGTTCGGTCTAACCTTCGCCTTAAACGAGCGCTCGATCGCCTGGAAATTATTTATAAAGAAACCGAAGAACTTTACAGAAAATCTACTGTTTCGGTAAAGCTCTGTGAACTCCGCAACCTGATTAATGTGGGCTACCTGATTATTAAAATGGCCATGAAGCGTGAAGAAAGCCGCGGGCTGCATTACAATGTTGACTATCCGCCTAAAAACAGGCTCAGGAAATAACCAAGGTAAGAGGCTTAGGTTTTTTTGGCTCCCAGTTTATACATTGAGAGAAACTATTTGTTCTTCTTCCTTCAAAACCTTCATCGCTTTATCCACTTCTTTTCTGTCGAGCCCTGAAAATTCGGTAATTTCTTCGGCTTACAATTATTTTCCAGCAATAGCCGGGTTTTCAGGTACTTTTTTAACGTTCAATATAAATGGTTTTACATGTTATTTCGTGCTACACACATAATTCGTTCACTTAAAAAGACACCCCTTTTGGGCGTAAACCACCATGTTAAAAACATTTGTCAAAATTGACCTGAAAAAAGGTAACATGAAATAGCAAAACACGTATTCAACCACGAAACCTATCCATTCATTTACCTGCAAGGCAGTATTAGATTTTTACAGAATGATGAATATTTACAGAAAATACGTATTTATTGGACTATTGATGTTTTTTATAGGAGCTGCATATGCTATTGACGGTAATAGTTCAAATACCGATACGATTCCTTCCTACCCGCAAAAGCAATTGGTTAATCGATTTGGCAAGAAGGCAGCTAGTAATATTATGCAAAACAAAATCGAGCCGGGATATTCGCACTCGATGGTAATTCTTGCGAAAGGGAGACCCTATCTTATCGAAGAACCCTTGGGGAAATATATGGATTTTGAAATTTTCTACTACAACGATTGTGCTGTATTTTTCGAATACGGCATTGTTACCCATATAAAACCCACGGGGACAAGGCACAACTAGCTCTGGTATGATTTATATCAGACTACCGCGTATTTCTGAAACAATCGTTTTATCTTGGGTGTTTGTTGTGTATAAAACTTCAACCCTTGCTAAAAAAATTATTACTCAACCGAAACAGCATCCTGGTAATGGCAGTAATTGCGGGACTTGCTGTAGGAAATTATGCCACCCACCTCAAAGCCTTCACCATTTATTTTCTGGCTATTGCAATGACTTTTTCTACCACCGGAATTGATAGCAAAGCTCTTTGGCCACCGAAGAAAATTATTGGTCCGCTGCTAATAGGAGCCTTACTCAATTACCTGGTTTTTGGTACAATTATATTGGTGCTGGCATGGCTTTTAATTCCTGATAAGTTGCTCTTTTATGGATTTGTGGTAATTGCTGCTGCTCCTCCAGGGATTGCTGTAATCCCCTTTACTTATATTTTAAAAGGTGACGTAAACTTTGCCGTGTTGGGAACATTAGGAGCTTTCCTTGCCTCAATACCATTGGCACCTCTATATGTGGATCTGTTTAGTCAGACCAGTGGTATCAGTCCCATGCAATTATTCTGGCTAATGGTGAAGCTTGTATTGCTGCCCTTGCTGTTTTCAAGGTTGCTGCTTCTTAAACCCATTAAACCTATAGTATTTAAAATCCGAGGTAAGGTGGTCGACTGGAGTTTTGCATTCATCATTTTTACAGCAGTGGGCATGAACCGCCAGGTATTTTTTACCGATCCAAAAACATTGCTTTTGGTAACCCTTGTTTTGGCTGGTAGCACCTTTTTGTTGGGCGCATTTTTTAAC
>DNTK01000341.1 GCA_003508755.1 Bacteroidales bacterium
TTCGTAATACTGGCGTTTCGTTAGATTGGAAGCCAATTTTACATTTTTAGGCAAATTTTCTTTTATTTTGATATTACCACCACTTGTAATCAAAAATCTGGTATCAGGATTTTTTGCTGCATAAATTAGAAGCCCTTCAAACCCTTTTTCCGCTGCCGGTCTATGAGGCCAAATGACATAATTTTCTTTGTCCCAAGTAAGAGCGTTATAAATTTGTTTTACATAGCTCAGGTCCCAGATATACCCCGTAACATGAATCCTACTGGCTGGCACCGAAAACGTTTTGAGAAGATTTTGTTTGTGAAATTCACTACCAACAAAAATACCGTCACATGACTCATTATATGCAAAATCAGAATAAAAGGCCCAATCACTACATTTATGAATAAAATCTGTTTCATCAGCCCATCCGGCATAATTAAAGCCATAAACACTTATATCAATATTTTGAAGTTCAGCCATATATCTAATGGCTTCAATGCCAGGATAAAAAATGTCACCAATTAAAAAAATGTCACCATTTTTAATTTCACCTCGATAAAACATCTCAGCAACCATATTCATTTGTTTGGTTTTGAAAATTATGGTTTTATTGACATCTAAAAATTGGCCGCTTTCTATCACTTCTGGATAGTTGAATTCTGGATAAACTTCTTGAACTTTGCCGGTGGCTTTAAAGGCATAATTCATCATGATGCTATACCGTTGCACCATATTTTCAATAGGAAGAAAATAAATCATATCTTACATTTTTTGCTCTAAACCCTTCATCATATTTACCTGTATATGAGGTTGGCTTCTGGCATTAAATAATTTGCCTTCAGGACATTTTTTACACATATCAGGCTTTTCATTTGAAAGCATCTGTTTTCTGAATTTACGATATTTCTCACCATACCATATTTCACTTACAGTGAGCTCAAATATATTGCCCATAATATTTTCACCAGCCCAATCCCTATCACAAACCACCACATTGCCATTTACATGAATTGTGAATCCGTAAAATGGTTCACGGCAAATATCTTCAGGTCCTAATATTTCTTTTTCAACAGCAACCTCACCTCTGAATGAATCTAAAAATTTATACCTAATCTCATCAGGCATCAGCCCACCAGTCCAACGTTTAAATTCATCCTCAGTATATTCATCAACACCATCAATTTTGATTGTTTGTGCAACTGTATAAGGACGTTTAGGATGAGCAAGAATATATTTGACACGATCTTGTAATATTCTCAACCTACCATTTACTCTCATGGATGCATACTTTTCAGGATCTAAGCTATCAACATCCATCACTAAAAAATTTAATCCGGCGTCAAAAACCTTATCAATCTTTTCAGGAGTTGCTGGAAGTAAATTTGAAGCAACCACAGTATAAATACCGCGTTCAGTACAAGCTTGAACATAATTTTCAAAATCCTTATGCATAAAGGGTTCTCCGAAATGAAATAATTCCAATGATTTTACCCAAGGCATCTTATCCAAAACCATTGTGAAATTTTTTAACGACATTGTGGCGTTTAAATCTCTCACATTATTTTTTAGAAGGTCAGTGGTCCTTGGGCAAAAAGGACAGGCAAGATTGCATCTGCTTGTGGTTTCAATCTGATAAATTCTTGGCCTAAAGAACGGTTTTAATTCTTTGCCATGAAACATTTCTTGAAAAATTAAATGCTGATCGATTTTTTGGAATGCAAACTCAGGTAAATTTAACCTGAGCTCATTCATTTGTTCCTCAAACTTATATTTCAATTTCAGCTCCATTCTCTCCATCTTCTAAAACACTACAATATGACAATTTGAAAATGTAAGCCAATTCATTAGCAATCATTTCACAGGACATTGATCCGAAATCACCATTGTAATTAGATTGAAGAAATTTAAGGATTTTCCTTTTAAACATGATTATTTCGATATCACGGTCATCATGCTGAACTTCTCTTTTGCAGCAAATATGAAAGATATGACGGTGCTTATCTTTTAAAAATGAAACTTCCGGTATATCACAACCAGGCCAATGATGAATTGCTTCATATTGTAAATTAACGATAATATTGGTTTTTGCCATTACTTAATTGTTTAGAATTTTATTGTTTTATTATTTTGTAAACATACAATTTAATTTATTACCAACAATATTAAAGTTGGTTTTTTAATCAAAAAAACCCGACATTTGCCGGGTTTAATTATTCGATTATTTTTTTGCTCCCGGCCTATACAAAAGAATGTTTTGAATACTGACCTTAATATTCTTTACCATTTCTTCATTTGTTTGATCGGGATTCTCTACATGAGCATTCAAAACCTTGAGCTGTGTTTTAATCATCCAAGGATAAGATGGGTTGCATCCGGTTGCAGCGATAATTTCCTTGTTTTTTGCGCCAGATTGAATCATATCAATAATTCTCGCCTTGACATTGTTTGATTTTTTACTGCTTTTATAAACTGTGGTATTCACCTTTTTTCCTTTGGGAGTCGCAATATAAAAATATTGGCCTTCTTCAATTCTCATATTAATGAGCCCCATTTCAATCAACGCTTCTCCAATTGGCACCAACTGGATTTTAGTTAGAAGCAATTTATCACATAATTCTCGAGCCTCAATTTCACCATGTTTGATTTCTTCAAGTGTTTGAGCTTGAAGTTTGGTCAATTGCATGCCTTCCAGATCCACTGCTTCTTCTTTTACATCACCAACGATTTCTTTCACTGCTGGCTTTTCCTTTTCAACATTTTCTTTTGGCTTTTTTCTTTTATCAGCGTTAATGTGTTCTTGAGGTTTCGCTGGCTGAATGAATTCAGCTTTGTACCAAATTGGTCTCATTCCTTTTTTAAATACTTGAGCACTGGTGCGGTCCTTATTTATTTGCACCACCTGACCTTGTACTTTTGTTCCGGCATAATTAACTGTGACACGACTTCCTAATTCAATGGTAGGATTCAATTCGACTTTTGTTTTAGGTAAATTCATTTCTTTGTTGTTTTATAGTGAATAATTTATTGAATGTTTTCTAACCAAATATCAATCAATACTCTATTTGATTTTTTTGAATCTTCTGTTTCTAAGGAATAAGGATTTACTTGAACTCCCTTAATTCCTTCAGCCAATAAATTGGTTTCAATTTTGTCGGCTTTTGAAAGTAATTTATTTCGATTTCTTCCTTCTCCCGAGTTTTTATATCCAGCAAATTCAATAAATTTGAATTTACCATCATTATCAACTGCATTAATGGTTATCATTAATATATCACCATCTAACCAATGATTACTTTGCCCAGTTTTTGTAAGGTAAAAATTCATTTATTGTTAAATGAAGCTTGTTGAGTTTTTCCTCGATACCAGGAAGTAATTCATTCGCCTTATCAAGGTATAAATTATAACAATTTTGATCTTTTTGCAATTTTAGGATTTCTTCTAAAATTTTTTCACTTCGTGTATCTTTTGTGATTTGTACTTGATTTTTAATATCTATTAATTTCATTGCTTTATTGTTTAATTGTTTATGTAAAGATATAATTAAATTATATATTATCAAACAAAATTCAATTTTTTATTGAATTTATTCAAAAAAAAGCCACCTTTTACAGTGGCTTAATCAATTGAAAGAACAACATTTATACAAAGCCTTTATTTATCCACTGTATTGAATAGATATATGCTGCAATTAATACTATTAATGAACCAATGATTACAATAAAAAAAATACACGGCTTTCAAAAAAAAACTTTTTATCATAGTTAAAAAAAAGCCATTTATCATTAAATGGCTTTTATTGAAATTTTCAAATATTTTATTTATTGGCCAGGCCTAATATTGAACCTTCAAGTGCCAATAAAGCCTCAACCAATCCTTCAATTTGCTCTTCAACCTTATCATTACTCAAATCAAAACGATCTTTGAAAGCTTCAATCCATTCAGCTTTTTTTACTGAATCTCTTGAAGCCCAATCTTCTTTCAACTGGTTAAATGATGTGAATACAGGAATCAGACCAATGCCGCTGATTGCAATACCGATGCCTTCAGCTAAGGTCACTTTTTTGCCCCCAGGGCTTTCTTCAGAAGTTGATTTGATAATTGAATCAACCACTCCAAAAATTTTGTCAATTGCTTTCGAGATCTTCATAAATTATTTTTTTTATGTTAAAAATGGTGAATATAAATTTACAATTTTATTATTTATTACAAAAATCAAATACCAGGGTTACTGTCGCCAGATTTGAAAATTGATATAATGCCTGCAACTGTTTGAACTATGGCTGGCGCTAATTCATTTAAAGTAGCTGCTTGATCACTTTTAATAATTCCGGTAAAAGATAATATACCTACCAAAATTAAGATCATTCCTGATCCTGTTGAAACTGGATTTTTTACACGTTTTTTTTTCATGATAGTTTATGTAATTGATTTGCGGCACTAATCATTTTGGCATCTACATTTTGTATTTCTTTAAATCTTTCACAAAACGAAAGACCTAACGTAATAAAACCGTCAGATTTGGTGCTTACTAAAATTTCCCTGTAGCTATAAATATTTGCATTATTCCATATTTCCTTATGTAAATCATCAAGCTTATCATATAATAATAAATTGACAAGTCCATTCTTTTCAAGTGTTTTTAAGGCCATACGATTAAGCCAAAAAGGTAGTATAGGCCTATTTATCCATTCCTTTTGTAATCTTTCTATTTTAAATGCATTCCCGCACTGATGCAAACAACTTTGGCAAGGATGTCCTGTTGCTTCATAGAGAACTGTCATTTTTATTGGACCATGATTATGATACTGAATAACATGCCCATAAATGCAGCCAACATCATCAACAGTATCTTGAATGATTGCATTAATCATATTCGCCTTCGACCAATCATACATTATAATTGATCTTCTACTTTTTTGAGATACAATGTGAGGTAGTTTTTTAAAAAATAATGTGATAGCACTTATTATACCTGCAACCAGAGCGCCAATAAAAAGATTAATTTGCTCTTGAAAAAAATTACTATTATCCATATTTGCTGATTTTATGTGCATCTGAATAATTAAAAACCATTGCGCCACGCCTGTCTGAATTAGTTGTATCTCCTCATTAAAACTGGTAAATCTAAATTACTAAAGGTAAGTATGTGTCTGTTATTGGCACAGATATGGTCTGAGTTCCTGCTGCGTCGTTTAATGTTGCTGCTATATTTTCCGGTTTTCAACATTACTTACCTCGATGA
>DNTK01000393.1 GCA_003508755.1 Bacteroidales bacterium
TTGCTTGGTTGTTGATGAGTTAGCCATAAGTTACAAAAAAGGATATTTTAAATCAACACATGGGTTTAAGTGTGCTCTTTTTTTTAGCATATAATCCTGCTAATCATTGATTTTGAGTAACTTTACGGAAGAAAACAATTTGATGATATATATCACCTATGGTCAGATAAGGTTTAGATTTTTTTACTCATGCACCAGCAAGAAAAAAACGCACTGATTCAAGTATCTCAAAAGAGTTTTAAGATGGTCTTGTTCAATGGAGAGCAAATGATTTCTGATGTAAAAACTTCCGGCATTTTAAGTGATGCTGTCAGCCAACTGAATGAAAGTTACAACATTACCCTTGTTCCCGGCATGACCGAAGAGGAAATCTCTTCTGTTACTGCTTTGCTTATCAGTTCAGGAATTAAAGTACTCCTGCTAAATGCTTTTCCTGAATATTCAGACTGCATATGGGAAGTTAACGAGAAAATAAACCAAAAAGGTAAAGTGGAAACTATTCTTACCGAGCCGGAAATAAACCATGCTTTACGTTATGTATTCTCGAAAAACTCAAGGCATTTTTATCTGTCTCTGACCAATAGTCTCAGAAACCCTGTTCATGAGGAAACCATCAAAAATGTTATTCATGTGGCGGGATACACAGCTATTCGCACTAAAATAGAACAATAGTTCATGCTGAACTATTCATAATCGGTGCGCAGCACCTTAAATTCTGTTCTCCGATTGAGGAAATGAGCAACTTCCTGTAGATCTTCATCCTCGATGGTACCAATAAAATCTTCTGTTATAATTTGTCCTTCGTTGAGGAATGGATAGGCCTCATGATCGCGGCGATCTACCACCTTCGGTTGCGTTTCGCCATAACCTTTAGCCACCAGTCGATCGGCAGCAATTTGTTTTGATATCAGGTAGTTTACAACAGACTGGGCACGTTGTTGTGATAAATCAAGGTTAAATTCGTCGTTTCCACGTGCATCGGTATGAGAACTTAATTCAATCGTAATATTCGGATTATCGTTGAGTGTTTCAACAAGTTTATCGAGTGCTACCATTGATTCGGGCCGCAGATCTGCGCTAGCAAAATCGAAGAAAATATTTTCGACTGTAATAGGTTTATCAATGGGCGCAAGGTAAATTGTTGTTGTAAAATCTGAGCTCTGCTCTAAATTTTTAGTCGTTTCTCTTTCTTTTCCCTGAAGGTATCCCTCCTGCTTTGCAAGAAATACATAATCGGTTCCGGGTTTTAGCATAAACTTAAAGGAGCCGTCATCGGTAGTGTTTGTTTCGAGGGTTAATCCATCACTACCAATCGATTTTACATTTGCACCCACAAGTGGTTGATCGGTTTTCTCATCTTTTACTATTCCGGTAATATTAAACTTCAAAGGCGGCAATAGAAAGGCATAAATATCGTCTGTTCTGCCTTTACGCGTCGAACTAAAGAAACCTGCCTCTCTGTTGCTTTCAAAGCAAATTCCAAAATCATCCGACGATGAATTAACAGGGTGTTTCATATTCTCTATTTGCCACTGACCATCGGCACCTTGAGAAGCTCTGAAGATATCGAGCCCCCCCATTCCAATATGTCCATTTGATGAAAAATACAGCGACCCATCGGCGTGGCAATAAGGAAAAGCTTCGGTTCCGGCTGTATTTATTGGTTCACCTACATTAACTGGTTCTCCCCAGTCATCACTCATGCTACTTCGGGTTATTTTCCAGATATCAGAACTTGATTTTCCGTCGGGTCCGGGAATACTTCCCTCCATGTCTGAAACAAAATAGAGTGTGAGCTCATCGTTCGAGATGGCTGGATGTGCAATTAATACGCTATCATCTGCAATATTTAGCGATTTCACTCTCGTCCATTCATCATTCTTCCGGACGGCTTCGTAAATAGCACAACCAAGTGTTTTATTATTGCTTACCTGGCAACGGGTAAAATATAAGGTTGAAAAGCTTGAGTTTATGGCAGCAGCACCTTCTTCGAATTCGGTATTAATTTCTTCAGATAGTGGTACAGGCGAACTCCACTTCCCTTTTCGGTCCATGGTTGTGGTAAAGATATCAGAAAATGATTGTCCGGTAGCTCCATGTTCCTTTTTCCCAATCGTTTCCTCTCTTGAGGAAGTAAAATACAATACCCTATAGTCTTCCCGGGCAAAAGTGGGGCTAAAATCATTTTGTCTTGAGTTAATAAACCGTTGTTCGGTTACGGTATACCCACTGGGGTATTCAATCCATTCCAAAGCTAAATCACAGGATTTTACACCATCGGCGCCACGCTCATCGGCAGGCACCAGTTCTTTATAGGCATTATACTGCACCTTTGCTTCTTCATATTCCCCATTCATTTTAAGCATATCGGCATAATATAGATGGGCCAGGGGATCATCATAATCTTTATTAATGGCCTTGCTGTACCATAAAGCTGCTCGCCGCGGACTATTGGTTCTGCGATAGCACTCTGCTACATGGAAAATTATTCTTGATTTTTCCTTTTTATCTGTAATCCGTTCATATGCCTCCTTAAATAAATCAATGGCTTTATAATATTCACCCGCATTGTATG
>DNTK01000346.1 GCA_003508755.1 Bacteroidales bacterium
TATCCATCAATCGCTTGATGTTAAGCTGTACGAGTGAACGTAATTCACCCTCCGTCTTAATTTCTTCGTTTACAATCTTACGAATAGCAGCGATATCGCTATCATTCCAGTCTTGTACTTTTTTATCGAAAGAGATACCGGCTCTAGTTAAGATATCTTGGGCTGTACTTCTTCCGATTCCGTAGATATAGGTAAGCCCTATAACTCCTCTTTTGTTTTTAGGTAAATCGACACCTACAATTCTAGCCATATAGAAGTATCTAGTTAATTATTTACTTGAATCAATTATTATCCCTGACGCATTTTATGCTTCGGGTTCTTTTTGTTAATGACATACAAACGACCTTTTCTTTTTACAATTTTGTCGTCTGCAGAACGTTTCTTTAAGGATGCTCTAACTTTCATCGTTTGCTTTATTTATACCTGTAAGAAATTCTACCTTTTGTTAAATCATATGGACTCATTTCAACCTTTACCTTGTCTCCTGGCAAAATTTTAATGTAATGCATACGCATCTTACCAGAAATATGGGCGGTAATAATATGTCCGTTTTGCAACTCAACACGGAACATAGCATTAGAGAGCGCTTCCTTAATCACTCCGTCTTGCTCTATAGAAGGTTGTTTAGCCATATATTATTTTATCTTTTTAATGCTTCTTCAATATAATTAAAAGTTGACAGTATATCGGGTTCTCCCTTTTGCACAGCAACAGCCAACTCAAAATGTGCCGATGGTTTATTATCTCGGGTGCGAATGGTCCATCCATCATTCTCTTGTTGTATTTCTTTCCGGCCCAGATTAATCATGGGCTCGATACAAATTACCATTCCTTCCTGCAGTTTTGCGCCTCTGCCTCTCCTTCCGTAGTTAGGAACTTCTGGCGATTCATGAAGATTGGTGCCTAAACCGTGTCCTACTAATTCTCGAACCACAGAATATCCAGCATCTTCGCAAAACTTTTGTACAGCATGACCTATATCACCGATTCGCTTGCCATGAACAGCTTCTTTAACACCTTCGAAAAGCGATTGTTTAGTAGTTTCTAAAAGCCTTTTGGTAGCCGTTTCTACTTCACCAATCTCAAAGGTGTATGCTGTATCACCATAATAGCCATTCTTTTTCACTCCACAATCGATGCTTACAACATCTCCTTCAACCAAAGGGTTGTTGGAAGGTATTCCATGAACTACCTGGCTATTTACCGAAGTACACAATGTATTCGGATACCCTTGGTAGCCAAGAAATCCAGGTTCAGCACCATGATCACGGATAAAAGTTTCCGCTATTTTGTCAAGCTGAATGGTTGTTACTCCTGGTTGTATCGACTTTGCAAGTTCTGCCAGTGTTTTCGATACCAATAGATTGTTTTCCCTAAGTATTTCAATCTCTTCAGCTGTACGAATATTTACCATCAAAGAACGTTCAAAAAAAAATACTTACATAGACGCCATATTGCTTCCTACACGGCCTTTCACTTTTCCAGTTTTCATAAGACCATCGTAGTGACGCATGAGTAAGTGACTTTCGATTTGCTGGAGTGTGTCCATCACAACACCCACCAAAATCAGTAGTGATGTACCACCGTAAAACTGGGCAAATCCACTGGTTACGTTGGCCATCATCGCAAATGCGGGCAATACTGCTACAAATGCTAAGAAAAGTGAACCAGGAAGAGTAATTTTTGACAAAACATTATCAAAATACTCAATTGTTTTCTTTCCTGGTTTTACGCCTGGTATAAAACCTCCATTTTTACGGATATCTTCAGCTAATTTCTGAGGATTAATGGTTATTGCTGTATAAAAATACGTAAAGGCAATAATCATAAGTGCAAAGGTAAAGTTATACCAAAAGCCTGTATAATTCGAAAGTGCTACAATCCACCCTTTTACTTCTTCGCCTCTGCTAAAACCGGCGAATGTAAGGGGTAAAAACATAATTGCCTGTGCAAATATAATTGGCATTACACCAGCAGAATTAACCTTTAAAGGAATGTATTGACGAACACCCCCATATTGTCTGTTTCCAACAACTCGCTTTGCGTATTGTACCGGTATCTTGCGTGTTCCCTGTACCAGAAGAATACTCAACACAAATACAAGAAATAGGAATACCATTTCTACAATTACCATTACCGGACCGCCAGCACCACGTTCAAAGCGGGCAGACACTTCACCAAAAAGTGCAAATGGTAAACGGGCAATTATACCAATCATAATAATGAGCGAAATACCATTTCCAATACCTTTGTCGGTTATACGCTCACCTAACCACATAACAAACATGGTTCCTGTGGCAAGTATAATAATTGAGCTGACTGTGAAAAATGCTCCGGGTAATACCCTGGCCGCAGCATCAATTTGTGTTAAATAACTAGGCGCCTGAACAATAAGAATACCTAATGTCAGGTAGCGAGTTATCTGGTTTATTTTCCTTCTTCCGCTCTCACCCTCTCGCTGTAAACGCTGAAAATAGGGTACTGCAATTCCGAGTAACTGAATTACAATAGAGGCTGAAATGTAAGGCATTATTCCAAGGGCAAATATCGATGCTGATGAAAAGGCTCCTCCGGAGAACATATCCAAAATACCTAAAACTCCATCGGAAGTTTTTGCCTGCAGTTCGCTGAGCATATTTGGATTAACCCCTGGTAATACAATTTTAGATCCTAAACGGTAGATAACAAGAATTCCAAGTGTGTAAAGTATTCTCGATCTAAGTTCTTCGATCTTGTAAATGTTCTTTAAAGTTTCAATAAACCTTTTCATTCAATTAGATTTTTTCAGCAGTTCCTTGTTTTGCTTCAATAGCTTCTTTTGCACTTGCAGTGAAGGCGTGGGCTTTCACATTTAACTTTGCTTTTAACTCGCCGTTACCAAGAATTTTAATTAAATCGTTTTTAGATGCAAGACCGGCATCAATTAATACCGCTACATCGATATCGGATATTTTTCTCTTTTCAGATAATGCTTGAAGAGTAGAAATATTGATACCCTTGTATTCTTTACGATTTATGTTTGTGAATCCGAATTTTGGTACCCGGCGCTGTAATGGCATCTGACCACCTTCAAATCCAATTTTTCTTGAATAACCAGAACGAGATTTTTGTCCTTTATGACCACGTGTACTGGTACCTCCACGGCCGGAGCCTTGTCCGCGACCAACACGCTTATTCGTTTTTACTGAACCTTCAGCTGGTTTTAAATTACCTAAATCCATCTCGTTAAGATATTTTATAGTTCTTCAACTTTTACTAAATGATTTACCTTCTGCACCATTCCGCGAATTTGAGGAGTGGCTTCCACTTCCACAGTGCTGTTAATTTTACGCAAGCCAAGTGCCTCGAGGGTAGCTTTTTGCTTCTTCTGGCTGCCAATCTGACTGCGTACCTGAGTAATTTTTATTTTGCTCATTTCTGGTATTTCTTAACCGTTAAATACTTTTTCGACATCTACACCACGATGTTGTGCAACAGTATAAGCATCGCGCAGCTCAAGTAAAGCTTCGAAGGTGGCTTTCACAAGGTTGTGAGGGTTTGATGAACCTTTTGACTTTGCCAATACATCAGTAACACCAACACTCTCCAATACAGC
>DNTK01000463.1 GCA_003508755.1 Bacteroidales bacterium
CCATTAAAGCTTTGTAAGCATAGGCATACTTTAAACGCTCTTTTCCCAGTCGTTCATCGGCCCAGTACATATCTGATGTAGCATGGGTGGGTTGTACCGATGGTACTATAGCGTATTGCCTGTAAATGCTGTAGTCGTTTTGGTGCACTACTTGTGCATGTTCTATTCGCCAACGCTTATCATTCTCACCTTTTAAAAATTCGGCATACATGTTTAGCATAAGTCGATTGGCTGAATCGCCTATGGCATGGGTATTCACCTGGTAATTGTGTTGGTTGGCAAGTGCACAGACTTCTCTCAGCTGTTCTGGCGATGTAATGAGTAATCCGAAATTTCCCGGTTCGTCTGAATAAGGGTGAATCAGGCAGGCACCGCGTGAGCCCAGTGCCCCGTCGGCGTATAACTTTATCGAGCGAACATTGAGATGGTTGGTTTTATAAGGGCCTTTTTTTACAAAATGTTCGATGTTTTCCTCTGTAGGGCTTAGCATGGCGTATATGTGCATTTTTAGTGTACCGGCTTTTTGCAGTTTATCGATAAGCATAACAATATTCATGGGGAGTCCGGCATCATCTACCGTGGTTAATCCCACTTTAAAGCATGCTTTTTGCGCTTCTAACAGTGCCATGGTGTTCATTTTTTCATCGGGCTCCGGGATTGCATCCATCACCATTTCTTCAGCCATATCAAACAATACTCCTGTTAGCTGACCATTTTTTTTAATAAATTTGCCACCCTCTACTTTTGAATCTGTTGTTATACCGGCTCTTTCCAGCGCTTCGGAATTTACAATAAGGGCATGTCCGTCAATTCTTGTCAGTACCACCGGTTTATCCGGAAATGCAGCATCCAGTTTTTCCTTTGTTGGAAACTCTTTTACCGGCCAATCGTTTTGATCCCATCCTCGTCCCAGCACCCATTCGGATGGATGACTTTTGGCATGCTGCCTGACACGTTCAACAACTTCGTCAAATGATTTTGTTCCCACCAGGTCCGCTTTCTGAAGGTTCATGCCATACCCGTGAAAATGGCAGTGGGCATCATAAAATCCCGGGTATACCGGCTTCCCTTTTAAATCGATAAGAGAATCGGAAACATAGGTCTCCAGAATTTCCTCGGTGGGGCCTACAGCAATAAATTTGCCATTCTTAACAGCAAAGCTTTCCTTTACCTCGAAGGTGTTATTTACAGTATAAATCTTAGCATTGGTGATGATTAAATCAGCTTGTTTTTTTTGTGACGAACAAGATAAGAGTGTGGTCATGATAGTGGCAATAATGATTAATTTTTCCATGAAGAGATTGTTTTGGATATGCATGCATATAGGTTCGCCCGTTTTTGGGGATTAACATACTGCTAAAATAGTAAATAGATTGGCACAGGGGGGAAAAGATAAGTTCAGTTTTCACAACAATATCTACTTTTTTTACTGAAAATTAAGTAACTTAATGTATATTTCGTAAAAGAGGGAATGGGTAGTAAAAGAACCTCAAACAATCCTACAAGTATGAAGCTTTGCAGATGCATTTCTATACTTGCAATAATTTTAACATTGAGCAGCAGTACATCTGCGCAAGAGTATAAATTGCTTTCATACAACAATAAACAGGGATTGCACAGCAACCTTATAAAAGCGATCGTACAGGATAGTCTGGGATTTATTTGGATAGCCACCGATAATGGTCTGGAAAGGTTTAATGGAAAAAGTTTTGAGCAGTTTTTGGAGGAGCTGCCCAGCAGTTATGTGAAATCATTTTACACATCAAACACAGGAGATTTTTTTGCAGTTACCGACATGGGGGTGGTAAAAATTGTAAGTAAGCCCGATAAACCTGAGTTTATTACCCTGGCGAGAGGGAGTTCCAGTCATACCGATTCACTTCTATTTTATCCAAAATGTATTTATATTGACCACCAACAAAATTTTTGGATCGCCGATAACAATTCTATGTGGATCTTAAAAGAAGGCGAATTAAAGAAATACACTTTTTCTGAAAAAAACCATACCCTTAATTTTCAGCGTTCATTTGCCATTGCTGAGAATAGTGCAGGTGAGCTGTATGTTTTTTCAGAAACGGGATATGCCCATAAATACAATAGGGAAGAAGATAAGTTCGTGGAGCAAACAGACATCCCAAGATTCCCCTCTGTGGATGCAGCACTTTTTATCGATAAAACGCGTCTGCTAATTGCTTCTTTTGATGGTGTCTATGTATTAGATACTGATTCCTCTGAAAAACATACGGTACGGCGGATTTTTACCACAGATGCTTGTAAAATTGAACGCTTAAATGATAGCGTGTATTTTATTGCCAGCTGGACCAATGGTGTTTATAAGTGTATAATTACCGAAAATGACATAGAGGTTGATCGCATTCCAACCATCAACGATATTAAGATAAACAATTTGTTTATTGATACGAATGAAAACCTTTGGTTATCCTCCGATTTTGGAATTGTACTAGCACAAAACTTATCTTTTAATTCTCTTTCACAGTTATTGGATATGGCATTTGTGCAGTCAGTTGATATTGCACCCAACAACAATGTTTATTGCATAGCAGGAGCTGCCTATTCTATTTTCGAGCGGGATGGAGAACTCGAATCACGGATGGTATATGCACTGCCGGCAGAAGGGCATCTTATTCAGGTTGAGGCTTCAAAGTTTGATCCCTCGGTACTTTACCTGGCAACAACAAATTCACGTTTAATTGTTTTGCGTAACGGTAAGGTGGAGCGCACCTTGGATTTATCGGAATACGGACGGGTACTCTTTTATTTAACCATGGACTTAAAAGGCAACCTTTGGGCTTGTATGGATGGGTGCAGTGGTGTTGTTAAAATATCCCCGAACTATCGTGTTGAACTGATTGGTAAGGCTCAGGGGCTGGAATCTCGCGGAATTGTATTGAATTACGATTCGATGGGGAACCTATATTGCGGCGGTGTTGGCGACTCCACATACCTGTTCAGGTACGATTATGATTCAGAGGTATTTATTAATATGAGCACCAAACTGTCATTTGATCATTCGGAGGAAATGGTTGTTAACGATATTGCATTCGTCAACGAGGAAATTATTCTTGCAACATCTGAGGGTGTAATGCAGCGGAAGGCCAATAATTTTGAGCTTATTGATTTAGGAACTTTTACAAAGAAAAGTGCTACCAGTATAGCAAGCGATTCGGAAGGATTTGTTTGGTTTTCAACCGATGCAGGACTTTTTAAATATAAAAATGGAAAGTATTATATTTTTCGGGAAAACGATGGTTTAAATACCATTGTTGGAAGCTACCGGTGCCTTGAAATAGATACTTTGGATCAGGTCTGGTTTGGCACCCAGACAGGACTAAATTAT
>DNTK01000123.1 GCA_003508755.1 Bacteroidales bacterium
CTTTGCCCAATCACCAGCAATTATTTCAGCATCAATATCACTACTTTCAAAAGGTGCCGTAGTTTGCAAAAACCATATTTGATTATTATAAACTATCACTGAATTGTCATAGGTGAATAAACCAGCAGCCCATGCTGTCAATGTTATTCCATCAGCTGGTGATAATGTAATTTGTGTCCAATTGCTATTTTCTGCAGGAACATTGCCTTGATTAGAATTTATCCGACTTTTCCAAGCAGTATATCCCAAATAAAGAACATAATCATTTTGTAAATAGTTTGAATCTGCTTGCCAATCAATATCAGCACGTACGGCACCAAGTGCTTCTTGAACTTTTATTTGAACAGTATTATCTATAAAAGGATCATAAATGGCAATGGGACCAAATTTTG
Organism: Bacteroidales bacterium; assembly: GCA_003508755.1. Taxonomy (GTDB): domain Bacteria; phylum Bacteroidota; class Bacteroidia; order Bacteroidales; family UBA10428; genus UBA10428. The sequence goes on from DNTK01000123.1 coordinate 393, forward strand.
ATTGGCTTTGTTTTGGTGGTAATTCTGGTATTCTCTTGTCGGCCATTTTATTGAAGTATTGCGCCTTCGCTTGTTATAATTCTCGTGTTTATTCCATCAATATTTATATTATCATTGGCATAAGGTAAATAGTTCCTTAATTTAACTGGAATATTGATATTTTTCAAGGCGCTTTTATTAAAATTAACTGTCTCCATGCCTTCAATATTAATCCAATATTCACCATTAATTTGGATATTTTTATGTTGAAATATTAACCTAATTTTTTCAACCATATATCTTGGTTGACTTTGAATGAAAAATACGCCTTCCATTGTGGCGACTTCTTTCAATTTTTTGGTCTCATCCAAGCTATCTTTGAAAATAGTTTGTTCTCCTCCTGGCGTTAAATTTGCATAAGGATCTAAACTTTTTACTCGTATTTTTCCGACATATCCTGTACTATAATCAATACCACTATAAGGATCAGTATCATATTCAATAAAATTGGTTTTGGGATATGAGCTTTCAATTTGAATGTAATCTGTATTGAAAGTTAATGCATCATATTGACCGCTACTATCAGTCATTAATAATTGCAAAGTATAAATACCGCTTTCTACGGCATCTAAATCCCAACCAAATTCAAATGTTTCGTATGGAAGTCTATTATAAGTACACTGAGGTTTGATGGGTACACTTTCTGTGACCTCATCATAAACATTATCAATGACCAAAATATTTGCTTGAACAGTAGAATTATATTTCACTTGTTTTATGACAAAACTACCAGCCACAATTGTGCCTCCAATGACAACTGTATTACCAACAACTCCCCATTCAGGTAAATTTCCGCTTAAATCAAATGTATCAATAATATCTTCAGTTCCTGGAGTGTAAATATTCCCATTGGTAAAATAAATGCCAGTTTGACCATTACCTAAATTAAATGCGATGGCATCCCTTTTATCTTGAATTGAAGTATTATTACTTTTTTGTTCAATAGTTAATGTATCAACAATGTTGCCATCACAATTTAATACTCTTGCACTGAGACCGTCATAATTGCTTCTGAATTGTGTTAAAATAACACCATCGCCATTTTCATATTTTTGAGCATAAAACGGCCTGTGCTCATAATATGTTTCACCTCGATATAAAGTGTTTTTTAAGGTCTTGTATTTTACCGCAGTATCTTGAACAAATCTTATTGAATTTGCAATAGGAATAAAAGCATAAGGATCAGGTACAACTATTGCAGTTTCAATATCTACAATAACCTCTTGAGTAATTATACATCCATATCCATCATTAATGTATAAAGTATAAGTTCCGTCAATGACACTGCTGAAAACATTGCTTGACTGAAAATTAATTCCATCAAGACTATAAGTTATATTGGCAAACGTTAAAATATCCACCATAAATACTGTCACCGTGGCATCAATTCCTGATTGATTAGTGACAGTTACAACTTGATTTATTTCAGATGTTGTAAATAGGCGAGGTATAGTGATGTCATATGGATCAGCATTATCAGTCTCACTGTCTTGTATTGTTACAGAAACTACCTGATTTGTCGCTTGGCGAGCCAATTCAGCACTTGTAACCTGGCCAGCTGTTTCGCTTGATACAGCCGGTGAAATCCATGTAAAAGGGCCTACACCATCACCATTTGATGTCAATATAGCTTTTAAATGTGTGCAGGCCTGGTTGGTTGTGGCTGCTGAAATTGCATCACTTATAATTTGGAAATCTTTTGTAGGTAAAACTGCTGGTGTATAAGAGAATTCTGCTCTTAAGGCTCCTATATTTGGTGAGAAAAATACAAAATCAACATCATAATCTTGGCCTATTAATTTGAATCCATTGGGTATTATGTCAATCGTATAACTACCAGCAGCCGGGCTATCATCAAGATCAATATTTACCGCACTTTGAGCATAGGCGCTTTGTAAAAAAGCATTAGGTCCTTGACTTACCTGCTTCCAAGCTGTTCTGGTTGTAACCACGACCCATTCGGTACTGCTATTTAATTGAACGCCATTCTTGTAAACTAATATTTGAAATTGACTTCCAAGGAATGATTGACCGGTAAATGTTACTTCTAATTCTGCAAAGTTAGCCATTATTCAACAAATATAAATTCGAATGGATATTCAAAACCTGCCGGTATTCCTGGATCAATTTCTGGTGGAATTGGATCTGGTGTATTTCCTGTAGGATCAATAAGATTAAGATTCTCACTTTTAAGATTGACTCTGAGCAACTGCCACTCAGCCTCATCAGTATCTTCATTATTTTTAACATCAAGAATCCAACCATAATAGAACTGAGTTGTTTTTTCTTCAGTTGATGTACTAAATTTAATGATTCCGGTTGGTTTTTTTATTAATTTATCTAATAAAGTTGTTGAAAGTTCGCTCTTAAAAGAATATATCTCAGGTATCCAAATGCCTTGATCAAGATCATTAGGATCAATATTTGCGTTCTCATCAATACTTATACCCCCAGTCCTTTGAGATGCCATATTTTGTTTTTGTTCAGCATATTGAAACTTGACATTACTTTCATGTAAGTATTTTTCAATACCAGGCCTTATAACACCGCCATGATTTCTTAACATTCTACCTGGTGATAAATCTAAATTATATGCGGTTTCAGGACTGAAGATATTTTCAACAACATCATACTCTTCTTTTTTTGCTGCATAGTATTGGCTAGAAAGTTGTCTAATTTTTATAATGAAATTATCATTGTCATATTTTGTGTCTTCAGTAGGAAATTCTAAGTAGGATTTTCTTCTAGCAAATTCAATACCGTATCCATCAGCACGTAATTCGCTGACAATATTGTATTCATTCTTAATTGTTTTTATTCCAGATATTGCCCAGGTGAATTTATTATTATATTCCTCAATACCATTGACTTCTTCATATTCAGATTTATCATATCCAACCTTCACACTATTATAAATCCATTCCCTTGCTACTTTTTTATGCAACTCACTTACACTATATAAGGCTGCGACCACAGTACCATCAAAAAAGTAATTTTTGTTCTCCAATCTAAGATATGGCTGGCCAACATTATTATATTCAATGCCAATTCCAATATTATGAATGGCATTTAAACTATCAAATAAATCTTTAAAACTCATTGAAGGGACAGCATCTGGAAATCTTCTGATTTGTTTTCCGCTCATTATCACTTCAAGTGCAGCAATACCTGTGGTAGAATATCCAATATCAGTTCTTCCTAAAAAATCACTATAAAAGCCATCCTTTTTATCAGTTATCACCTCAGTGATTCTTTTCATTGCTTCATGTAAAAAATAACCTGTAGAAACACTATCTTCAGCACTTTCATTGAATTCAATAGTAATATCGGCTTGATCGATTCTAATTATAAATCCTCCAAATACTGCTCCTAAATCACTTTTTAAACATAATGCAACAACATTGTTAGGGGTAACTGTATAAGTCTCATCAAAGGTAACATTTACTGGTGGTTTACCATCTAATTGACCTATATATTGCCATAATGCAGGCGAATCAACATAACTTGCAAGAGTATTATCTTCATAAAATCTAAACACCAATTTCCATGTCGAACTAACTGTATCAGTTCCATCTAAAAATGATGCCTTTATATTACCTTTAAAAGTAATATCTTGATTAATTTCACCTCCTAATGCATTCCAAAAAGTTGATCCCAAAGAATCAAATTCAGTTATTGTTACCGTTGTGAGATTAGGTAAATCACTACCAGTTACAACCAATGGAAATGCAATTCCTTCTTCATCGAAACTTCCACGATTACTTACTAAT
>DNTK01000166.1 GCA_003508755.1 Bacteroidales bacterium
TCTCCACTCTGCGTCACGGTGCGATTTATCATTTGAAACAAAGAACCTTCGCCAAATAAATCAAGGTCGTTACTGTAATGGTGATGCGCATTCTGATAAATCAGACCACCATTAAAGGGTTTAAAAATATGGTTGGTAGCATCGAGTTCTTGCTCAAGTAACCGAGACCTTGTCTTAAGGTAGTTTTTCCTCCAGGTCAACTTAATATGGCGTTTTATAAAAAAGCCAAAGAATATTGCAGATAATATAGCGGTTGAAATACCTAAGGCAGCATGAATCGGAGTAAGACCAAATATGAAACCAAGAATAGCTAAAAAGCTTACCAGTCGATAGGTAGAGTTTATGGTTAGTTTCCGGAGTACAGATTTCAGGCCGGCTGCGTTTTCTGTTAATTCCTTGTTATAAAAGGCGGCTGGTTTCATATGCATTATAATTGTATTGCTTTCACTTTAAAATGTGTTTTTCGGTTGGGGTAATAGGTCATCTGATTATCAAACCTCCAGATCCATTCTTCCTGGTTTCTTCCCTTCGGGAAATCAGAAAATACTAAAGAGGATTTTTTGATTTCCCTGCCGGTTCTGTCAAATATTATTTCTTCGTAATCAGTAATTAAAACAGATGATTGTTTACTTAGACTGTTTAAATGGTTTTGCTGGATTTGACTTCGAAGTTTTACAATCTCTGGTTCTGATATTTCTTTGTATTTTCTCAGGTATTCAACGATTAAAATATCCAGCTGATTCAGGATGTTTAGCGAGATCAATAAATCAACATTTTTTACAGGCTTAAAAAGAACTTTTGGCACATGACCAATTTCGGTGAATTGTTTTTGTTTTACCCTATGGTAGATGAATTCAATTATTCCCCCCGTAATATCCATGGTTATTAATTCAACATTGGAGTATTGCCTGGTTTTATTGATAATAGGTTTTGGGTGTCTTATATCGTATAGAAAAACATTCTCGCAATGTTCCGATAAATAATGAAGTGGTACATCAAGTAGCCAACCACTACCCAAGATAGCTACATTATCATATTTTTGGTCTTTTACAGTTTTTTTGATGTAGTTTTTCGAGTGGTTAAGATGTTCTTGCCAGTGGCCTTCTTCGTTAATATAGCGATTCATTATTCCGTCCTGATCGCCCGAAAGGCCCATACGCCTTATAATTCGAGCCGATGGAAATGGATTAAGCGGATATTCTGTTGATAAATTCATTGCAAACAAAATTAAAATTATTGAGCAAATTCGGGACTGTTTTATAAGTTTGACAAGTGTTTTATTTTAAATTGCAAAAAAAAGCAAAAGAATAAAACCTGACAGGATTCTTTGCGTATATGATGGCAACAAGAAATTTTCAGCATAATTTGTTGGCACATTTTTTGTTTTTGTAACCAGAAAACTATTGTTCAATGAGGTATTTAGGATTATTAGCAGGATATTTATTTTTCACTTTAGTAGCGGTCAACGCCATGGCATCGGAAGGAGAGCCCATGGATACGATTATTAAAGTAGAAGGAAAAGTGATGCCCGTAGATGTGATTAAGGTAACTACTTCGTATGTTCGTTTTACAATCCCCGATAACGATGAATTGTTTACCATTAATCGTAAGGAGATACATAAAATTATTTATAAAAATGGCCGTGTTGAAGAATACAATGATATGGTTGTTATGATGATTGACGAATATTCCTGGGAAGCAGTATGGTTAACCGAAGATCCCGAGGATGTTGTATCGCTGTACAAGCGAGGTGAAATTAAATCGCAATCGTCACCCAGTTCACGAAGCCCCAAGGCAGCAAAGAAAAATGCTACCATACGCTTGCAAAAGAAAGCAGCAGCCATGAAAGGAATGGTTGTACTGGTTAAAAAGAGGCAAGCTACAGGGGGTTATGGCGAATTCCCCGGATATTATATCGAAGGGGTAGTATATGGTACCGAACCACTCGAAGAAGAAGGTGAAGACATCATGTAATAATTTAGCTTAAAAATAAAAACAGGGCTTGTGTATTTTCACAGGCCTTTTTTATTTCTTATCCTTCGTTGCCGCGGGCCATAAAGTAAAATCCAATCGAAGTCAGAGGAATACTAGCAATTAAGTTTGGAACACTAAAAGCCTCGATTGCAAAGAGATCAATAATGCTAATCAGCACCAAGAGAAAGCCACTTATTACCGTAAGTTTAGCTGTTTTCTGAAAACCACCAACAACCAATAGAATGGTTATAATGGAATAGGCCAGCGCCATTAAGTATTTGGGGCTGTTAAATGAAAAGGATAGAGCTAATTCGAGGTAATTAATGGTATAAATAATGGCTATGGCCGAAAACCTTAACAACCACTTTGCCAGAGGTACAAGAGATTTTAGTGGATTCATAATACTGGATTTGTGTTTATACATTCAAGATAATAAAAGAAAAGTAGAAAGCAGTCATTTGTAATAACAATTCGAAATTAAGCAAGGGATAGAGATATTTGTTAAAGGCATTATGGCAGCTGCAAACCATTTCCAGTGTATAATTCTGTTTACTGCTGTCTGAACCCTGAATCTGTAACCTAAAAATTCTATCTTTGCACAAATTTTTTAAAGCGTATACCAATGAGTCATTTGCAACTTAGTGAGCAAGAGTTGATAAGAAGAAAGTCTTTGGAAACCTTGAGGGAAATGGGAATTAATCCCTACCCGGCCGAAATGTTTCCAGTGAATGTTCGCACAAAGGAAATCAAGGATAATTTTAATGAAGGGAAGAAAAACTACCAGGAAGTTGTAATTGCAGGCCGTTTGCTAAGTCGCAGGATAATGGGGAAGGCTTCTTTTGCCGAGATCCAGGATGAGAGCGGTCGCTTACAATTGTATATTGCGCGCGATGAGATCTGTCCGGGTGAAAATAAAGATCTTTACAATACGGTTTTTAAAAAACTACTGGATATTGGTGATTTTATTGGTGTTAAAGGGTTTGTTTTTAAAACCCAGATGGGTGAAACATCCTTGCATGTTCAGGAACTTACCCTGCTTTCAAAGTCGCTTCGTCCACTACCTATCGTGAAGGAAAAAGACGGTAAGGTGTATGATGCAGTAACCGATCCGGAATTTCGCTATCGTCAACGCTATGTTGATTTGGTTGTGAACCCTGAGGTCCGGAATGTATTCCTTCAGCGCACCAAGATTTTTAATTCAATGCGCGAGCTTTTTAACTCAAAAGGTTATTTAGAAGTTGAAACACCAATTTTACAGCCTATTCCCGGAGGTGCGGCAGCGCGTCCCTTTATCACACATCATAATTCACTTGACATCCCGCTTTATCTTCGAATTGCCAACGAGTTATACCTCAAGCGGCTTATTGTAGGTGGTTATGATGGGGTGTACGAGTTTGCAAAAGATTTCCGAAACGAAGGTATGGACCGTACACATAATCCTGAGTTTACAGTCATGGAGATTTACGTGGCTTATAAAGATTATTTCTGGATGATGGATTTTACTGCCGAAATGATTCAAAAGGTCGCAATGGATTTACATGGCACCACAAAAGTGCCGCTGGGCAATATGGTAATTGATTTTGGTAAATTTGAGCGGATGACCATGATTGAGTCCATAAAGAAATATACCGACATTGATATAACGGGCATGGACGAAGCAGAGCTTCGCGATGTATGCAAGAAACTAAATGTTGAGGTAGACGATTCTATGGGCAAGGGAAAACTTATTGATGAAATTTTTGGAGAAAAAGTGGAAGATCACCTCATTCAGCCAACCTTTATCTATGATTATCCAGTAGAGATGTCTCCACTTTGTAAAAAACATCGCAGTAATCCGGAACTTACCGAACGATTCGAACTCATTGTAAATGGGAAGGAACTGTGCAACGCCTATTCCGAACTAAACGATCCCATCGATCAGTTGGAGCGTTTCCAGCATCAATTAAAACTTTCTGAGAAGGGCGACGATGAGGCAATGTTTATTGATATGGACTTTGTGCGTTCGCTCGAATATGGTATGCCTCCAACATCGGGTATGGGAATAGGTATTGATCGCTTAACCATGCTCATGACCAATCAACCTAGCATTCAGGATGTATTATTTTTCCCGCAAATGCGCCCTGAAAAACAAGAGAAAATCGATTCGGCCGATAAGTTTGTGGAAGTTGGCATTGCCAATGAGTGGGTGGAAGTGTTGCATGCCCTGGGGTATAAAACTGTTGACTCGATAAAGGCGCTGGAAAAACCCGGAAAATTGCATCAGGAGGTATGTGGTTACAATAAGAAAAATAAGCTTGGATTAACGAATCCGACACAAGATGACGTGAAAAACTGGATAAGTTAAAAGTAAAAGATAAAGTATTTCAACAATCAGTAAGTTAATCGTAGGGTTTGTTACTAATTAATAATCAATAGTTTGAGAAAAAAAACCTGCCAGAATCTTGTGATATTCACAAAATATTTTTATATTTTTGTAGTGTAGCTAATTTAAGTTATTGATTGATTGACATTAAAAGCAGGAGCCACGGGTTTCTGCTTTTTTATTTTAATTCTTTGCCAATCTTGTATTTTCAAGAATCAATAAATCTGGTCGCGATACAATAACCTGGTAGTTTTCCCATTGTTCTCCAACCTCAATATCCTCTTTTTCTGTGTATTGGAACAAGGCATTCTGAAAGAGCTTTTTATCAAAAATAAGATAGCGATCGTCCAGTTTGTCGCAAAATTCCATAAAATCTTTTTTGCTGGGTGTGTATCCCGGTTGTCTCTTTGTGTAGTAACGATGAAAAGCCAACCAGCTATGGATGGTAAAGTTTTCTATCTCGTTAAAAACAAACGATTCAGAGGCAAATACATTCACATTTTTTTTAACGGGCAGTTCATTTGCGATAGCCATATTATGCTTGGCAATGGACACATGCTCAGAAGAAAGTTGGAAGCTCCTGCCTATATGGTAACCAGAATAGATGAGAAATAAAGCCGCAAAGGTAACCTGCACTGCTCTATGAAATTCTTTGAATCTGTAGAGACTCAATGCAATCGTTAATCCCATAAAAGGATAATATAAAAGCGCATATTTATTGGTTGTGTTAGGTGCCAGAAATGCCAGGGCTACAATCGATGATAGTCCGTATAAAAGGAAGTTACCATAATTTTTTCTCAGGTAATTGAAGTTGAGAAATAAGGAGAAGAAGAATAAGGTAGAGAAGATTATTTCTTTCGGACTGTTAAAAAATCGGATATGTTCTTCTAGAATTTTACCAAATGGCGATTCTTGTTTCTTAGCTAAGCTGGCTTCGTTAAAAAACTGGTGGATAAAGCCTTCAAATGCCTCCTTCGACAACAAGTCGTAAAAGTAAATGCTTAGCCCTAAAATCGAAAAGGCTGAAAAAACCAGAACATATTTAAGCTTTTTGTTGAATAAAAGGGTAAGGCCCCCGGCAACCATCAAGGTAAGGCCGATAAGATGCATCAATGCAGCCAGCCCCGCAAACACACCTCCAAAAATTATGCTTTTAGTTGAGTTTGCTTTAAGGCCTTTATCAAGGTAATAGAAGGATGCAAAACCAAAAGTCATCATCATAACTTCAGGCCTGAAAATAAAAATATACTCATAAAATACAGTATTCAGAAGAAGCACCAACAAAAGCAATAGAAAAAGTAAAGTAGATTTCTGTTTTACGGAATCATTAAAATACCTGTATGCCAGAAATGCAAACCATAAATAAAACAAGACTGAAACCAATCTTAGTGCCGGTAATGAAAAGCCAAATATTTTTATAGCGAAGAATCCCAGCAGAACAATTCCTTTATGATAGTGGTATTGCCTTATTTCCCAACCAAAGTCATATCCCTCCCAGATATTGCTTTTTACATATCCCAGCTTATTCAGGAAATAGATATGTTCAGCCTGCAAACCTTCATCGCCATTGGGTATGCGGCTAAAAATGGTAATGATATAAATTATCGATAAGAGCAGCAGAAATGCCCCCAAGATAAATTCAGGTGATTTATAGTTCAACTTTAGCTTCATAACGAAATGTCGATTCTCAAAAATAGATCATTTTAACTCAATTGAAACTCCTCCCTGAGTGGAAAATCAGAAGCTGAATACTGTTTATCCTTATCAAGGAGCTCCTCGCTGCAAAACC
>DNTK01000466.1 GCA_003508755.1 Bacteroidales bacterium
CCTCAACACACCAAAAACATCCTGCTCCAAAACTGGCAAATTCAGTATTCATGTTTTCTATTGTATATATTTATGCTAATGTACTTAATTTGCAAGTAACTTTTTAGGACTTACACATCCTGAAAGCAACCTGTTCGATGAAAAAAATCAGTCTAATAGCATTCGTATTTATTCAGTTCTCCTCAGTTAACGCGCAGTGGACACTGGTTTTGGAACGCGACAGCATTGCTGTATATAACCGGCCAAACCACGATGGATACAGTTTTTACAAAGCTCGCGTATCTGTAAATGTCCCAATCGAAAAGATTTTTTCCTTTTTGGTTGATATTTCAAGGTATCCGGAATGGGTAAACAATGTAGACACGACAATCCTTCTAAGTGCTGAAAAAAACAAGGAATACATTTATTACGCGCATTACAATCTCCCCTGGCCGGTAACTAACCGCCATGCTGTATCGAGAATCGAGGTAGTTAAAAAAGAAAAAAATTACATTGAGTTAAATTCGCTGCCGGCACCGGAATTTTACAAAGATGAGTTTCAGGGAATAGCAATGACACGTTTCCATGAAAACATTAAGCTCACCAGGTTTAGCAGTACGGCCACCATGCTGGAGCTCTATGGCGCCTATGATTCCGGTGGAGTAATCCCTTCCTGGGTAAACGACAAGGTTATGAAATTTGGCCCTTATGATACCATTATTAAGTTGCGGAAGAAACTTTATGAATAGTAATAATCCTGCGAGCATATTGGTCACTCGCAGGATTATTTATAACAACTTGCTATGGTTCATTTTTTTCAGGATACAGCACTACCTGCAAGTAGTCATCAACCGAAATGTATTCATTCGCTACACGCTGAATTTCCTCACTTGTTATGTCATCCATTGCACGAAAAGAGCTAACGGTTTCAAAATCGCGTTCATACACATAACAATTTTTAAGGGCTCCCAGCCAATAGCCATTGGTTTCAAGTTTTTTCTCCTTTTCACGTTTGTAGATTTCACGTGATTTCTCAACATCCTTCTGCTCCACCCCCTCCATTTGTATAAGTTTTATCTGTCCAATAGCAGCTGCAACAAGGCTATCAACATTATCTGGCGAACAGGGTATTAATATATTCATCGAAGCATATTCGTATGGTACTTTATTTAAACTGGCACTCGTTCTCACGCCGTAAACACCGCTCATTTCTTCACGTAAGATCTCATAATATTTCCGGTTTAGCAATGTAGCAAGCTGGTTGAGAAGAAATGCATCCTTATCGTTGTATGCCATTTCTTTGTGAAACGATAAAATAGCCAGCGATTTGGGGTCTGTTCCCTTGTAAACATTTTCTACCAGATGACCTTTTGGTGGGCGAATATTTAAATCGTTATAAGTAAGGGATTTATCTGTTGAAGGCAAGGCGCCAAGATATTGAGCAATAGCAGGCTTGATATTATTTACCTCGAAAGCGCCAACGAAAACAAAGGTGAAATCGCCCGCATTGGAATACAAATTTCTGTAAAAGTCAAGCGAACGCTGAAAATCAACCTTGTCCCAATCTTCGTCTTTTGGCAGATAATTGCCACGCGGGTGATTCTGTGCCCGAATGCGATTAAACTTATCGTAAAAATATTGTGTTGGCTCTTGAGCGAGGTTTTTATAAAGACTTCTGTTTTTATTGATATAAGCCTGGAAGGATTCTTCATCTACCCGCGGATTGGTAAAATTCAAATACATTAGCTGCATCATTGTTTCCAAATCGGCAGGCCGACAATTGGCGCTGATTGATTGCGAATAGGTACCAATTGAAGTGGCAGCATATGCTGTTTTCCCTGCAAGCAGTTTGGTTAAATCACTTTTAGAGAAGTTACCCAGACCACTTTCACTTACAATTCCATCGGCATGCATCGACGAAAAGTGATCGGAATCATCCGCCACTGATGCACCACCCCAGGCAAAACCTGTTACCTTAATTTCATCGTTTTTAAATGAAGTCGGTTTTAGTAATACTGTAACTCCATTCGAAAGTGTTAGTTCAACAGCATCTATCGATTCAATTTTCGTTTCTTTTACTATTGTCCCTGCAACTGGTAAGTTATCAAGCAATTGTGCCGATGCCAATTGATCTTCGTAGGGCTTTAGCTCAGCATTGTCAGCTGCCTCAGCAACTGCTAAAATGGCTGTTTTATCGAGTGATGTGATGTTTTCTTTTTCGGGACCGCTAACCATAATAACCCGGTTCTTTTCGGAGATGACTCCAGCAGCCAGTGCATTGATATCTTCGATGGTAATATTCGCCAGGTGTTTTTTCACAAAATTATACTCAAACTCGATGCCGGGAATTGCTTCATTTGTGAAGAAATTACGTTTGTATTCTTCTACCAACGCCTCCGATTCTGTTTTATCCCGCTCATTGAAAGCTTGCTCCATACGTTTCAGATAATCCAGCTTATAGCGTTCCAACTCTCCTTGGGTAAATCCATGCTTTGCAATGCGGTTGTTTTCCTCCAATAAGGTTCTTAAGCCCAGTTCAATTCCATCTTCTCCTACCAGGGCATATCCTTGCAAAGCACTTTTTGTTCGGGAATACATCTCACTAAAATAAAATCCTGCTCCCACAAAAGGAGGATTGGCATTTTCTGTTAATTCCTGAAGACGACGATTTAGCATTCCGGTTAAGCATGATTCTTTCATACTTTGTATATAATCAGCTCCGGTTT
>DNTK01000580.1 GCA_003508755.1 Bacteroidales bacterium
ATTTGTTTTGATTTCATTTTATAAATAGTGTAACTTTGACAAAATATGTCAAAACAATTTTATTCAAAATGGATACATTGGGAGATATCATAAGAAAACAAAGAGAAGAAAAGGGATTACCGCTGCGAATCGTGGCTGGATTCTTAAATATCGACCAGGCAATATTGAGTAAAGTTGAGCGTGGACAAAGAAAAGCTTCTAAAGAGCAAGTGTTAAAACTGGCTGAATATTTTAATGTTGACAGAGAACAACTATTGGTAGCATGGTTGTCGGATAAGATAGTGTATGAGCTTTCAGGTGAGGAATTTGCTGATAAGGCGTTAAAAGTAGCGGAGAGTAAAATGGAATATAAAAAATGTAAAAATGCCTAAGTCAAAATCGAAAAATCGGAAACGGAATAAAATGATGCGACAACGCAAAAAACAAATAGAAAAACTTCAAAAAAATGAAAAATATGTAGATATAACCCTTAAAAATCGATTGAAACAAAATTATGAAGGAATTGATATTCAAATTAGGAATAGAAATGCTGAAGTGAAAATATCAAATTTAGTGCTTCAATTAGTTGCCCCTTTAATGGATGAAGCAAAAAATTTTGATGAGGAGAGCAATATTGTAGGATTAGGTGTAATGGCATGGAATCTTGGTATAATAAAGGCTTATAAAGGCGAAGAAGAAATGTTAAAATCGATGGACAATTTTGACATGATGTTACCAAATGACTATAAAAAACTTTTACTGGAATTCGCAGAGCTAAAATGTGAAAAATTCACAGATTTTGACCAGATAATTTATGATTTCGAATTCAAGTCTGTAAACAGCCGAAATAACCATCTGACGGTTGCGTATCAATCTGTAAACGAGAATTAAAATATGCCAACACTCAACTTTAAAGGAAAATCATTTGTACAAAACCACCATTTGGCGGTGAAGTACCATCAGTTGGTGCCACAAAAAGATAAAAGCCTTACCGATAAAATATCGTTACATGATAATTTAATTATTCAGGGAGACAACCTGAAAGCTTTAAAAGCCCTTTTGCCTACATACGCAGGTAAAATTAATTGCATCTACATTGACCCACCATACAACACAGGAAACGAAGGTTGGGCATACAATGATAATGTAAACAGCCCAATGATAAAAGAATGGTTTGGACAGATAGTTGACAAAGATGATTTATCTCGTCATGATAAATGGCTGTGCATGATGATGCCTCGTTTGAAGTTATTGAAAGAGTTATTATCAGAAGATGGGGCTATTTTCATTTCATGTGATGATAATGAACAACACAATTTAAGGTGTTTATTGGATGAAATTTTTGGAGAAAATAATTTTGTTGCAAATATAATTTGGCAACACAGTATTCAAGGAAAGAATGACGTAAAAGATGTTTCATTGCATCATAATTATACCTTAATATATCAAAAGTCATTATTTGAATTAGATAGAATAGAAAGAACGGAAGAGCACAATAAAAATTATTCAAATCCAGATAATGACCCAAATGGTCTTTGGAGAAGTGGTGATGTAAGAAGTCCAAATTTACGTGAAAACCTTAAGTATCCGATAAAAACTCCAAAAGGTAATGAGATACAACCACCTGAAAAAGGTTGGCGTTGGGATAAATCCAAAGTAGCAGAAAAAATTAAATCTGGAGAAATAATATTTAATGAAGAAGAAACAAAAATTATAAGAAAGATATACTTATCAAATCAAGCTGGACGTGTCGTTGAAAGCATTTGGTTTGGCAAAGATGTTGGAACTACACGAGACGCAAATAGTGTTTTAAAGGAATTATTTGATAGTGAGTTACCTTTCAACACTCCAAAGCCAATTGAACTTATAAAACGAATTATTCAAATTACTACTGAAGAAAATGGTTTGATTCTTGACTCCTTTGCAGGCTCAGGCACAACCGCCCACGCCGTCCTCGACCTAAATAAAGAAGATGGGGGAAATCGTAAATTTATTTTGGTTGAAATGGAAGATTATGCCGATAATATTACCGCCGAACGCGTACGCAGGGTAATCAACGGTGTTCCTAAATCAAAAAACTTCAAGGAAGGAACAGGAGGTTCATTCAGCTATTTCGAATTAGGTGCACCCATCGAAATGGAAAGTATTCTAAAGGGCGTTAACCTTCCTAGTTATGAGGAATTTGCCAAGTATCTTTTTTATACGGCTACTGGTGAAGAATTTGATGAAAAAGTGGTAAGTAATAAGTTTAAAAGTGGTAAGTCTATCAGTGAAGATGATAATTTCAGGTTTATTGGTGAAAGTAAAGATTTTTTGGTCTATTTAATGTACAAACCAGATTTAGATTATTTGAAATCAACTGCTCTTACACTTGATAAGGCAAAAGCCTTAGGTCAGCAGAACGGCAAAAAACGTCTTGTATTTGCACCAGCTAAATTTGTAGATAACCATACACTTACCGATTTACGTATCGAATTTTGTCAGCTTCCTTTTGAAATATATAAGTTAAAGAGTTGAAAGTAATAAGTTGTAAGTTATGAAAATTAAGAGATTTGAAGATATTATTGCATGGCAGAAAGCTCAGGATTATGCAGTGGAAATTTATTCAAAATTTGGCGCTTTGAAAGATTATGGATTTAAAGACCAAATATGCAGGGCTTCAGTTTCCGTTTCAAATAATATTGCCGAGGGATTTGACAGAAACAGCAATGCAGATTTTTGTCGGTTTCTCTATATATCTATGGGTTCGTGCAGCGAAGTTAAATCAATGCTATATCTGGCAAACAGACTAAAATATATAGATGATAATGTAAAAAATAAGCTAATAAGTGATGGGAACGAGATTAGCAAAGTTATCCGTGGTTTAATCAAATCACTTACAACTTAAAACTCATCACTTACAACTTAAAACTCATCACTTACAACTTAAAACTCATCACTTACAACTAAACTATGGAATTAAAGGAATATCAAATAAAAGTTGTTGCGAAACTGAAAGAATATCTTTCTGCCCTTTCAGATTTCAGGGAAAAATTCAATAAAGCAATTGAGTTTGACCCCGAAATGGCGATGGATTATAATTTTCCTCGTCGTGCTTGGGAAAAAGCAGTTAACGGAGTTTATTTCTCAAACAAAAATGGCATTGGTGAGCCATTACCCGAAATTTACCTAAAAGTACCAACTGGTGGAGGAAAGACACTTTTAGCCTGTCATTCCATCGACCTGATTAATAAGACTTATCTGAATAAACAAACAGGTTTGGTTTTATGGATAGTTCCAACAACACAAATTTATCGTCAGACATTGTTAAATCTTAAAAACAGGGAGCATCCTTACCGTCAGGCACTAGATATTTCAAGCGGTGGACGTACTGTAATAAAAGAAAAAACCGACCATTTCAACCGACTTGATATTGAAGAAAATCTGGTTATTTTAATGTTGATGTTGCCTTCTGCAAATCGTCAGAATAAAGAAACATTAAAAATATTTCAGGATGCAGGTGGTTTTACCGACTTTTTTCCATCAGAAGATAATTACGAATTAAATGCAAAACTTTTAAAAGGAGTTCCAAATATCGATTGTTATAAAACCCTGGGTTTGGAATTGGAAACTGAATCTATGGGTTCCGTTCATCTGACACAGCCCAAAACTTCACTGGGTAATACTTTACGTGTCCTAAAGCCGATTATTATCATCGACGAAGGGCATAAAGCTTATAGCGCTAATGCCCGTGAAACCATCCGTAATTTTAATCCATCCATTGTAATCGAATTGTCGGCAACACCGCCAAAAGACACAAACAAACTTGTTGAAATTACAGGTCGTGAACTCAACGAGGAAGAAATGATTAAGTTGGATATCCACCTTACCAATAAAACCAGTCTCGATTGGAAAGATACCATGCTCTGCGCTATTGAAAAACGTAAAGCATTGGAAAAAGCAGCCAATAGTTTTGAGCAAAACACTGGGGTATATATCCGCCCGATTAACCTCATTCAGGTTGAACGCACAGGCAAAGACCAGCGCGATGGAAAATTCATCCATTCCGAAGATGTAAAGGAATTTTTAATAAAAAAATGCAATATCCCTGAAGAACATATTGCAATAAAAACCAGTGAAAAAGACGACATTGAAGGCATAGACCTGTTAGACAGGGATTGTTCAATACGCTATATCATTACAAAACAGGCATTGCAAGAAGGTTGGGATTGTCCGTTTGC
>DNTK01000488.1 GCA_003508755.1 Bacteroidales bacterium
CCATCATCCTTAACGCCTATGAATATTCTCCCACCCTCAGTATTGCAGAAAGCAACTACCGATTTAAGCCATGCAAGTTCGATTTCTTTCCCGGGTTTATTGGAGTGCAGGTTCATTCGTATCGTAGACTTAAATTCAACCTTATCGTTTTCTCCCTTCTTTATTAAGAGCTGAAGTTCCTTTTCTGTCAAAGGCTCTAGTGCTATGTTTTTCATCAAGAACTTGCGCAAAAGAAACAAAACTGCTCCCACTGAAATGAGAAGAAAAATTGCGGATAATATAAATATAGCTCCCAGACTTCCTTGAACAAGTACTTCAAAATCACCCTCCGGAACAACATAGCATGTCCAAACGCCATTCTTATAGTCGGCACCGGGATAAAAGGCTGCAAGGTAATCTTTGCCAAGGTGCTCAAAGCTATGATAACTTGTGAGTGAATCGGTACCACTTTCAGGTTTCCATTGTTTGATGGCAGAATAAAACAATGTACCATTCATGCTATCCCAGGGGACCAGATACCCTTCGGCTGTGAGGGAGGAAAAATCATTGTTGGATATTTTATTGAAATCGAAATACCTTCCATCGCTGGTATAGATAAATGTGCTCGAAGAATCAGTTATGTGCAACGATGAGATAAAGTTGTAGATTCGCTTTAAAGACATGTAAACCGTAAGTATATAATCCTTAGCGAATATACTATCATGAGATCGAACGGAATAAGCAACCCCATTTGACTTAGATGCGCCTGGTATAGCTTGAAGAGGATAGCGTTTAATTGAATCGTAAGGAGCAGTAAGGTGATTAGAATAGCTTAATAAACTTGTTACCGGATATTGAATAATTGAATCTCCTTCGAAAAAAAAGTTTTTCGATTTTTTATCAATTATTAAAGGTTTTTCCGGGATGGAATCGTCCGGCGTAAGAT
The DNA here is from genome assembly GCA_003508755.1 of Bacteroidales bacterium. Lineage (GTDB taxonomy): Bacteria > Bacteroidota > Bacteroidia > Bacteroidales > UBA10428 > UBA10428. The sequence goes on from DNTK01000488.1 coordinate 926, forward strand.
AGGTTACCATATCGCCTTTATCGTACTTAAATAGAAAGGTTTTTCCTGTTTCATCGACATAGGAGATTGCAGCAATCTGCGGTACTTCAGAAACAAGCGACAAAAACTTATTAACCAAGTCTTCTTTTGAGTTATTTTCCAGCAAACCGTTGTTAATCAAGCCTTTAACTACATTAATTGTAAAAAACAAACTACTCTGCTCCATTTTATTTTCAAGCGAGGCCTTCTCTACCAGCAAGCCTAACTGGCTTTTTGCGGTTTTTACCCGTTGCTGTTTAGCTATTAAAACAGCATAGATTAATCCAAAAACAGAAATAAAAAGAAATAAAGATGTAATAACAAATCCCAGGCGTATCGATTTCTTTGAGGACATATTTATGATGTATCTATAATGGTTAATTCTTTTTCAAAAATAATTAATTTAAACGCTGTGCAATCAATTCTGATTCATTTTGCTATTTTTGGAAAATTATGCAGGAAAACCTGATTGTTTTCTTAACTTTAATAGTATAAAGTACTTTATTAGAGATATTTCAGAATGGAAATACAACAAACAAAACTTTTTAAGAATTGGTGGTTATTGGCAATCAAAGGTTTATTTATCCTGACTTTTGGATTAATCTTAGCGCTCCGGGATATTAACCAAATCGAAATTGTAACCTATTTTTCCCTGATTATTTGTATTTCCGGACTACTATTTACGCATGGAGCAATGTATAATCTTGGCAGGAAAATTCCATGGAAATGGTGGCTTTTTGAGGGACTTCTCGATGTTGTTTTCGGTGGCTTAATCATTACCATCCTTAGCTATAAGCGCTTATCGGCAATGGCAAATTATTCAGAAATTATCAGCTTGTGGGCATTGATTTTTGGAATAATTCAAATAATTACAGCCTTTCGCTTTAAAAACTATTCCCTCGGATGGTTTGCTATGTTAATTAGTGGAATTGTGGCTTTACTTTATACAACAACTATAATCGTAAATCTTTGGGTTGGTCTTGATCAGTTGCCGGGATTATATGCTAAAAGGGCTTTCATTGGATATTTTACCATATTACTCGGTTTGATAATTATGGTCAATTCCACTAGCTTGTATTTAAATAAATCGAACAATCACTATAAAAGGACCCATTAGTCTTTTATTTCATCCAGCAAATCAGGTCTAAGTCTTTTCGTCCGCTCAATCGACTGTTCCATTCTCCAGGCTTCAATGGCTTTAAAATTCCCCGAAAGCAAAACATCTGGCACCTTCCATCCTTTGTAATCAGCAGGACGGGTATATACTGGGGGAGCCAGTAAATTATCCTGAAAGGAATCGGTTAAGGCCGATGTTTCATCAGAAATTACACCCGGCACTAAACGAACAATACTATCTGCGACAATTGCAGCCGCCAGCTCACCCCCTGTAAGCACATAATCGCCAATGGATATCTCTGAAGTTATGTAATGCTCCCGCAAGCGCTGATCAACTCCTTTATAATGTCCGCATAAAATAATAATATTGTTCAGCAGCGACATGCGATTAGCTTCGCGTTGTGTATATCTCTTTCCATCAGGGGTCATGTAAATAATTTCGTCGTAATTCCTCTGTCTGGTAAGCGATTGAATGGCCTTTTCAACAGGCTCAATCATCATCACCATTCCTGCCCCACCGCCAAAGGCATAATCATCTACTTGCTTATGCTTTCCGGTTGCAAAATTGCGAATGTTATGTACATGAATGTCTACCAGTCCTTTATCAGCAGCACGCTTCAAAATTGAATGATTAAATGGACTCTCAAGAAGTTCCGGCAGAACAGTTAAAATATCAATACGCATAAACCCTGTAATTTGGCACAAAGATAAAAAAGTAGTTGTACCTGTAGCGATTGTTTTAACTGAAAACAGTCAACTCAGACAACTCTTCTTCAAAGCTTGTTGTGCGATGATAATCGAATTGTTTTTTCAGAAGGCTTAATAAATCAGACTTTTGGGATGGGTGATAACTGATTGCCAAAAAATGTTTTTCCCATCCGTTAAATTCCGGAAATACAGACTTCTCTCTTCGAATAAAATCCATTGTATTTTGCAAGATTTCTCTTACAATTTGGGCTACAGAAATGTCCACTGAAAGTTCAATAAATAAATGAATGTGGTTACTATGCCCGGTGACTGAAATTGGAACACACGTCTTCTGATAAAGCACACTGGTAATGTAATTGTATAAGATATCCTGATTTACCCGGGTAAGGAATTTCTGTTTGCCTGTGGAACAAATTATTATATGAAACAGCGAATGATGAATATTTTGCATCTGGTATTTTTTAAGGCAAATATAGCAGACAGACATACTCCCTACCACTTGCTTTGACCAAAGTCAATTTTGTTTAGATGAAGTGTTGTAGCAGATTTACAAGTTATTGGCGAATACTGTCTCAGAACACAGAATATACGTGCCGAAAACAAAGTAATTCATATATTGTTATTACATTGAAGCCATAATTGGCTTGAAAAATTAAAAACATTGTAGGTTTGTTACTTAATCTATATTTTCGTAGGTATAAAGTGGTAATCACATAATTCATTGTATCATGATTGATAATGATTCAAAAGACTCTGTTCGTAACGAACAATTCGGGAAATCCGAAAATACGAATGAAAACACAAGTGAAGAAAAAACTGAAAAAGTTGAAGACCAGGCTAGTTCTGCAGAGAAATCTGAAAAACCTCAAGAGTCAGCAACTCCCTCAGTTGATGAAACTGTGGCTTCAGAAAACTCAGCTGATAATAGTGAGTCAGTAAATACAAATACCGAAATTGAAGCTTCGGAGAAGCCTGAACAAAAAGAAGTTGCAAAAGAAACTGCTGCAGTAGAGGAGGTAAACGAAACACCTCCACCTGTCGAGGATGATAAAACCGCAGCAGAATTGGAAAAATCAGATGATCCTCCGAAGGAAAAGGAAACAAGCAAGGAAGAAGATGCAGCAAAAGTTGAAGAAAAAACACCTCCAATTCCAGAGGATATAGATTTTACAACAAAAAGCAAAGAAGAACTTTTAGACTTATTGAAGATTTACCTGTCCGAGTATCGTATTGAAAAAATTAAAAGGCAGGTAGATATTATTAAATCAAATTTCTACAAACTCCATAATGCTGAACTTGAAGATAAGAAGAAGCACTTCATAGAAGAAGGTGGTTTGGAGCAGGATTTTAAAGTGGAAGAATCTCCGGTAGAAATTACAATGAAGGAATTGTTAAATGAATACCGGGATAAACGCCAAACATATACCAAAAATCTTGAAAGCGAAAAAGAAACAAACCTAAATACAAAATATGAAATAATTGATTCCATAAAGGATTTAATTAATAGCCAGGAATCGTTAAATAAAACTTTTCATGATTTCAGAAACCTTCAGGAACGCTGGCGCGAAGTTGGACCGGTTCCACAAGGTAAAGTGAAGGATTTATGGGAAAAGTATCACTATTATGTAGAAGCCTTCTACGACTACATAAAAATAAACAAAGAACTACGTGATCTTGATTTTAAGAAGAATCTCGAAGCTAAGTTAAAGTTGTGCGAAAGGGCTGAAGAATTGCTTTTGGAACCCTCTGTTGTTGAAGCTTTCAGGAAACTTCAGGTGTTACATGATCAATGGCGCGAGATTGGCCCGGTACCAGCCGATAAGCGAAGTGATCTTTGGGAGCGCTTTAAGGAAGCCACATCAAAAATAAATCATAAACACCAGGAGTATTTCGTAAAACTCAAAGAAGAACAGAAAAAAAACCTGCAGGAAAAATCTGTTTTATGCGAGAAAGCTGAGG
>DNTK01000536.1 GCA_003508755.1 Bacteroidales bacterium
ATACTGTATATATCCCGAGTTATGTGAATTTGCGAATTGAAAATAAGTTTGGAAATGTATTTATCGATGATTTTAACGGTAATCTCGGCCTTGTGCTTTCAAATGGAGCTCTCAAAGCTAACAACCTTACCGGAAATACTTCTTTACAACTGAATTCGGCCGATGCAATCGTTAACAAGGTTATAAGTGGTTCTGTAAATTTGAGGTACAGCGACATTGAACTAAGGGAAATTAAAAAGCTTGAACTTGACACTAAGTTTTCAAATATAACAATTGCAAAAGCTGAAAACTTAAAAATCACTTCAAGGAGAGATAAATATCAAATTGGAGAAGTAAATACTTTAAGTGGTAAAGGCGATTTTACAAAAATGAATATTAGCTACCTTAGGAAAGAAATGAGCTTCTCGAATAAATATTACAGCATAAAAGTTGAGGATATTAATCCCGAATTTAACATAATAAATCTAACCTCAGAATTAACTGATATCGATCTGAGGTTTTCAAAAACTACGGCATACAATTTGGATATTACACATCATCCGGATGTGCAATTAACCGTACCCTCGCTAAATACAAAATTAGATACGAAGGAACTTAATGATGAGAACAAGCAGTTGCTAACATTTGGAACTATTGGAAAACCTATTGGCGCATCCATACCAAAAGTAAAAATAGTGGCACAGCGCAAGTGTATTATAAACCTCTTGCATAAATAACAGGAGGCTCCTGGTTTAATCTAAAAAATTACAATGATGAAAAGAAATATAATTCCGGTAATTTTAATGCTTGCTGCCCTGGTATGCACTTCCTGTGAATTTCTGGAAGAGTGCCTGAGTGGCGATGGAAACATTGAAACAGAAGAACGGCTGGGTGCAACCTTTACCGAGGTGCAATGCGAGGGAGAATTTCCTGTTCGCATCGAAAATTCCGAGACAATATCGGTACTGGTAACCACTGATGCTAATTTGCAAAGAAAGCTTGAAACTACTGTAAATAATGGGAAACTGACTATCCGTACAAACCATGATGGATGCATCGATTACAGTTCGGCCACCGAAGTGGTCGTAAAATGTCCCACTCTTACCAGTGTATCGCAATTGGGCTCCGGAACGGTGGAAGTATTTAATTTCAACAGTGCATTTTTTGAGATAACACAAGCAGGATCAGGCGTGGTCAGGGTATCGAATTTGTCTGTAGCAAATACTCTGGAGGCAAACCTGATTGGCTCAGGTGATATTTGGCTCAACGGCCGCTCGCAAAGCGCCATTTTTGAACTATCAGGATCCGGCTCAATTGATGCTGAATCGTTCAGAGTATTTGAATGTGAAGCGATGTTATCAGGTTCCGGCAATATTCACACTTTTGTTTACGACCAACTCAATGCTACCATTTCAGGTTCAGGTTCCGGCAATATTTATTATTATGGCAACCCTGAACAGGTGGTGAAAAATGAATATGGAAGCGGACAAATAATTAATCGTTCTTCAACCATGACAAATTAACGTGCAGTGTGATATCCAACAAATAACCTATTCAATGAAATTATTTTTTACTACAATATTGTTTATTCTTTTAGGCCTGGGGGTGAATGCCCAGAATTATACACGAGATGCCGGGTTTCGTTTCGGAGGTGGTTTTTCCCTAAATTACAGGCAATTCACAAAAGAAAACGTAGCCATGGAATTATTTGTTGGCTACCAGGAAAGAGGCTTACGCATTGGTGGATTAAAGCAGCAGTTTACCCCCGCATTCGAGAGATATTCCGAAAACTTTAAATTGTATTATGGTTATGGTGTCCATACCGGTTTTACTTATACTAATAAACATAAACTCTTTAACCGAGAGTATAAATACGATTGGACATTTTCACCTGTTTTTGGTATGGATGGCATTGTTGGTCTGGAATATTATTTCCACGAAGTACCTATATTGGTATCGGCCGATATACGGCCTTATTTTGAATTTTCCATAAACCGGTTTTTTCATGTCAAACCATTTAACATGTCTTTATCTGTAAAATATCGATTTTAAACCCTAAACCCATGAAGCGAATAATCATACCCTTACTTATTATGTTAAGTCTTGGCCTTAACGCCCAGGAAAACAACGAGTTCAAAACAATTTTCGGAGGTCAGTCTATTGGAGGCTATGGCGCCATTGGAGGTGGTTACACTCTGATAAATCAGGATAATGCCATGATTTTTAATGCACGAGGAGGTGTTGTATTGGGCCATACTTTTGCAATTGGACTCGGTGGGTCAGGATTTATTTCTGAGTATCAATATAATCCTGCCCTGACTCAAAAAGCAAGCTTGGCGGGTGGTTACGGAGGTGCTTTTGTTGAATTAATTGTTTTTGGTCGCTCACCCGTGCATCTCTCGTTTCCTGTGCTTATTGGTATCGGTGGCGCAGCCTATACTACCTGGCAAAATGAAGGTTCTGATTTTGAACGCGAAAATTTTGTGGAGCAAACTGCTACCTTTGGTGTTTTTGAACCGGGTGTCGAACTGGAATTTAACATTACGAAATTCTTTCGGTTGGCAGCATATTTTAATTACCGCTATGCCAGTAACATCGATATTACCAAAATAATAGATGATGAGCCGGTAAAGCTGGTTTTGCCCGATGCATTAACCAGTTACTCAGCGGGTATTATACTTAAGTTTGGTAAGTTCTAATTAATTCTATTCTGCTAAACAGAACCAGTATTATTTTCGAAGGTGATAATTACCGATTTATTATTGCCTTTTACCGAAATCTATTGGTATAAATCCGCCTAACGAAATACATTTGTCCAATAAATCAAATACCCATTTCAAGATCATGAGAAAGTATTTTTTGCTGTTGATGTTAATGGCAATTACCACCCTGGCAGCAAATGCCCAAAAGAAACGTACCGTTAGCGGGCATGTTTATGATCATACAGGAGAGAGCCTCATAGGAGCTAATGTTATCATAAAAGAACTCAATCTAGGTACAGTTACTAACACGTATGGCTTTTACTCAATAACAATTCCAGAGGGCAGCTATACCCTTGAGATTTCCTATGTTGGGTATGTCGATAAGGTAATTGCTCTTGATTTATCGCGAGATCAGAAACAGACTTTTAACCTGGAGGAAGCAACAGAGATGATCGAATCTGTTACCGTTACTGCCGAAAAGAGAGATGCCAATATTCGCGAAATTGAAATGAGTGCGGAGAAACTGGACATTAAAACAATTGAGAAAATACCCACATTTATGGGTGAGGCGGATGTTATTAAAGTAATTCAATTACAGCCCGGTGTATCTGTGGTGGGAGAGGGAACTTCCGGGTTCTATGTGCGTGGTGGAGCTGTCGATCAAAACTTAATCCTTTTGGATGAGTCTACAGTGTATAATCCAGCACACTTTGGTGGTTTTTTCTCCGTATTTAATCCAGATGCTGTAAAGAGCATAAAACTTTACAAAGGCGGTATTCCGGCCAAGTTTGGAGGCAGACAAGCTTCGGTATTAGATGTTAAGATGCTTGAGGGAAATAGTAATAAAATAGAAGGTAAAGGAGGTATAGGAACGCTATCAAGCAGACTTACAATTGGCGCTCCGATAGTGAAAGATAAAGCTTCATTTTTAATTTCTGGTCGAAGGACTTATTACGACATACTATTTTTTCCTTTCAGCAATGAACCAATTGTGAGAGATAGTAAAGTATATTTCTGGGACGGAAACTTTAAGGCAAACTATAAAATTAATGAAAACAACAGGTTATTTTTATCGCTCTACACAGGGGAAGATGTAGTTGGTATTGCTGAATTTTTTCAACTTTCTTACGGAAACACAACAGGCACTCTCCGATGGAATCATGTTTTTAATGATAGAATATTTTCGAATTTTATGCTTATTGGCAGTAAGTTTGATTATGGTCTTGGACAACCTGCCGGCACCGGATTTGGATTTGAATGGACCTCAAACATTGTTGATTATAGTTTTAAAAACGATTACACATATTTTCTAAATCCAAATAATACCATAGACTTTGGTTTTCAGATAATTTATCATAAACTGAAACCCGCCAAGTTTCAACCTCTCGAAGACGGTGCATTTGAAGCCTTTGAAATTCCTTCGGAGTATTCATACGAGTCTTCAGTTTATCTCAGTAATGAGCATCAGGTATCTGCCCGTTTAACAATGCAATACGGCTTAAGATTAAATATGTTTAATAATGCTGGCGGAGCTTTAAATAATTATAATGCAGAAGGTGAATTTATCGGTACTACTGAAAACAAACAAGGAGAAATATCGAACACATTTACAGGACTGGAGCCAAGGCTGGGTGGTAGATATATCATTGACGAGAAGAGCTCATTGAAAGCAAGTTACAATCGGATGTACCAATACCTGCATTTAGCTACCAACACACAATCTCCAACTCCGTTTGATGTTTGGTTTACCAGTAACCCGAATGTTGCACCACAGAAAACCGATCAGGTTGCTATCGGGTACTTCAGGAACTTTTTCGATAACCAGCTTGAGGCTTCTGTGGAAGGATACTATAAATGGCTGAGCAATGCCATCGATTTTAAGGATCACGCAATGCTGATTGGCAATGAAAGACTCGATGGAGAAGTATTGCAGGGCAGCGGATTTGCCTATGGTTTAGAATTTTATATCCGGAAAAAATATGGAAAACTGACAGGTTGGATAAGCTACACCTGGTCATTAACGCGTAGAGTAATTCCAGGCATTAACAACGGGTTGGCATACCCCACAAATTATGACAGGCCCAACGATTTAAAGATAGTGCTCTCTTATGATATCTCACCACGTTTAAACCTGAATGCCAATTGGGTCTATTATACAGCAATGCCATTCACTGTGCCAATTTCATACGGACGTTATCAAAACGGGTTTTACCCAAAATACTCCGGCCGAAATTCATTCAGGTACCCTGGTACCGATTACCATCGACTCGATCTCGGAGCAACATGGAATCTATACAAACCTGAATCGACACAACGTTATAAAAGTTCATTAACACTTTCTGTTTACAATGCATATAACAGGCACAACTTATATTCTCCGATAACAGTTGACGATCCCTTATCCATCTCCGGAATTACCACCAACAAAATGTACCTGTTTTCAATTGTTCCGGCAATAACTTATAATTTCAAATTTTAGCTAAAAACAATGAAACAATTATATCTATCAACTCAATCGAAAAAAAGGCAATGGTTGCATGCAAAACTCAGCGTAATAATACTAACTGTAAGCTTGCTCTCTTGTCAGGAACCCATGGAGAATATTGATACAGGGATGTTAGAACCTGTATTATTGGTAGAAGGAAAAATAACTACCGACACAACAAAACATTATGTTTTATTATCTCAATCAGGAGCTTTAAACGATACAAATACATATTGGGTTTCAGATGCAGAGGTAACCATATCAGGGAATAATCAGACTATCGAACTTTTCGAGGAATCTCCGGGACACTATTATACAGCTCCTGATATTTACGGCGTTATTGGTAGGACCTATGAATTAACCATTGCACTCCAGAATGGCGAAAGCTATACTGCTCAAACCAGTATTTCTAATATACCGGAAATAGATTCGGTTAAAATAGCCTGGGAAAACTGGTCGGGCTATGGTGATTATTTACATTTTGTCTATTACCATGGATGGGAACTCCAGGAGGAAGGGAATGCATATTTGTGGAATTTATTTTTGAACGATACCCTTTACAATGATACCTTATTTAAAACAACATTTGTTGAGGATGACTTTGTAAATGGAAATTATATTGGTTATGGCGCTAAAAGATACTATGATTCACTCAATAATCAGATTAATACCCAAGGCAGTAATTTTGCCATTTATGCACTTGGACCGGAGGAAATAAACAGCACGGAAGTTGATGTTTTGGTAGAAATGGAGTCTATTCCACTAGCGTATTATGAATTTTGGACTTCCTTTATGTCACAGACAGTCTGGGTAGGAAGCCCTTTTGATCCTGCAAAAGCAGATTTATTAAATAACATTTCAAATGGAGCCTTAGGATATTTCTATGGTGCATCAGTAAAACGGTATCGTTTCAAATATATACCTCCGGATTGGTCCCTGGATTATAGAAATTCCAATTAGTAGAATTTTTATTATCCAGGATGGTATTCTCACTATCTTTGTATAAAACGAAAGAAGATGGCTTTAATACGTTCAGTTCGGGGTTTTACTCCAGCATATGGCAAGGAGTGTTTTTTTGCAGAAACTGCAGTTATTATTGGCGATGTTAAAATGGGCAATGGTTGTAGTATTTGGTATGGAGCAGTTTTGCGCGGTGATGTAAACTCAATTAGAATAGGAAATAATGTGAATATACAAGATGGAGCAGTATTGCATACCTTGTTTAAAAAGTCAACCGTCGACATTGCTGACAATGTGACCATTGCGCACAATGCTGTTATACATGGAGCCAAAATAAACAATAATGTTCTCGTTGGTATCGGTGCAGTCGTACTGGACCATGTTGAGATTGGTGAAAATTCCATAATTGCCGCCGGGTCCATAGTATTATCTGGCACGAAAATAGAGCCCGGAAGTATTTATGGAGGCAATCCCGCAAAACGTCTTAAAGATGTTAATCCAGAGCAGGCTAGCGAGATGATTGAAGGGATTGCCCGAAATTACAAGATGTATGCCAGCTGGTTTAAGCCCGATGAATGAGAAAACATGCTCACTCAAAATTGGTTAATCGTCTACCAATGGTCTAGCGGATCATGTTTCATCAACTAGTCAGGAGGGCAACAATTTTTTAGGCTGTTATGTATGGGCGATTCTACTCTTCTAAAATCCAAAACCTAAAATTTCTTCCATTCTGCTACTCTGTTATCCACATGGTGTATTCTTGCGAAGAGGCAAATTCAGGATAATTTTGGACAAGAGTGTTTAGGTCATCCTTTAAAAACCCAAGATTTTCGGTTATTTGGGTGAGCATAGAAGTTGCATCGGTATACCTTTCGCTTTCAAGATACAATTCCAATAAACTAAAATAACCTGCTTCGGAACGAGGTAAATCAACAATACACTTGTTCAGCAACCATTCAGCTCTTTCGGTCTCTTGCATGTTTTTGTAAACCGAAGCCCGCAAATAGTTTAGGTAAGGATCGGTATGCACCGCTTCATCAAGTTGGTCGATGTATTTTAAAGTTTGATTGTACTCCTTTTGTATAAATAAACCTTCCAATACAATTAATTTGGCTCCTTCTGTTTCCGGATAGAGTACATTAATTTTATCGAATATTTGTTTTGTTAAAGTGGCATCCGTATAGCTTGCTGCACGCAAGGCATATAAAAGTATGCTTTTTTTGTTTCTTAGTTTAATGTCAAGTTTTTGCCACTGTTTTGTGGCTTTGGAAAAATCTTCGCCTGCCAGATTGTTTAGCATCTTCTTTTCAGCCTGCAGATGCTGTTTGGTATCCTTAGCGTTTTTCTTCTTATAAATTTCTGGCAGCATAGTTTCCGATAGCACTTGGTATAATTCGGCAATTTGCTCACTCAGTCGTGTGCCATCGTAAAACATATACAGATCAATTATGCGGTAATTTCCTTCTTCCTTAACCAGAGTATATTCGTGATAATCCAAGCCTCCTTCTGATTGTAACCGAAATACCATAGAGGTTTTATCGCCTTCCGAAAAAGAACTTACAAACTGATAGGAATATACACTCCCCGCCTGGTCGAGAACCAGATTTCCCGGAGTAAGATAAGACTCTAATTCGGTTACGAAGCTGGAATTAAATTCTGAATGAGAAGCATTGGTATTTACAAATGCTGCACAAAAATGCTCGTATTGAAAGTTTAAATTTATAAAGCTTGGATTATTATTTTCAATGGATGATTCGATGTAGTAGGCGACCTTTTCCAACTCAGCATTATTGATGTGGTGTATGGCAAAAACACTGCCTGCAATGCTGCAAAGAAGTAGAGTAGCTATTGTAGTTTTTATTTTCATTGGTTGGTTTTTTATTATTGTTCAGTCTGTTTAATTGTACGCTCCAAAATCAAGTCGGTTTAAATCAATACATTAACAGGTAATATTTATTGATGGAAGCAGCAATCTATTAGGTGAATCTTTCAAAAACATAGTGAAAAATAAAAGTGTAATACTGTTATAAAACGGCGTGGTTTCATAAACAGCATATAATCAATAACATACACTCATTTTTTCGAACTTTTTATTTAAGAATATGACAAATGCTGAAATTTTTAATTATCTTGTAGCCCTCTCAACCCAACCTGCATGAGCATACAATGAATCTGAATTACGATGAAATACTTCAACAAAATAAAAAGCTAAAGGCAGAAGTTGATGCCTTAAAAAATGAAGTTGATATTCTTCGTAAATCATTCCTTCCTGACGAAAATTATTATAAAGATCGATTTTATCGCATAAATGAAAATGTAAACGATGTAGTATACAGGTTTCATTTTAAAGAGCGCAAATACGAGTATTTGAGTCCGCAGGTGAAAGAATTATTCGGATACACCCCGGAGGAGTTTTATCAATCACCCCAATTAATCCGGCACCTTATCCATCCTGATTGTATCGAGGATTACGTAAAACACTGGCGCGAAATTTTCCAAGGTTCGGTTCCCGAGTATTTCGAGATTAAGATTATAAAACGTAACGGGGATGTTCGCTGGGTGCTACAGAAGAATTTAGCTATTTATAGCGATAAGGGAGAAATTGAGTCGATAGAGGGTATCGTCACTGATATTACCGAACGAAAGAAAACAGAACAGGCACTTATCGAAAGTGAAGCACAAATTAAGGCGATACTTAACAATTTACCTCATTTAGCCTGGATGAAAAACACCGATGGTGTTTACCTTTCGGTGAATGAGGCTTTCGCAAACAGGTATAATAAATCCATTGAAGAGGTTGTTGGCAGGAATGATTATGATTTATATGGTCAGGAATTGGGACAGAAATACCGGGATGAAGATTTACATGTAATTTTAAATACAGAGCAAGTCATAATAAATGAGCAAACAGGCGACAGTTACTGGGAAACAATAAAAGCACCCATTTTTAATCATTTGGGAGAAGTGATCGGGGTAACCGGAGTTGCACTCAATATTACTGAGCATAAAAAGAACGAAGAGGAAATTAAGGAATATAGCGAAAAGCTTGCCATTCAGAATGTTAAACTAAAACTGATAAATGATGAGCTTAAGCAGGCCAAGGAAAAAGCCGAAAAAGCTGATAGATTAAAAACAGCCTTCCTGGCAAATATGAGTCACGAAATTAGAACACCCATGAATGCGATTCTGGGTTTTGCGACTTTGCTTCGCGATCGTAAGCTACCTGAGAATAAGCAAGTCGAATTTATAAATTTAATTAACACCAATAGCCGGCAGTTATTGCATATAATTTCCGACATTATTGATATTTCAAAGATTGAATCAGATCAGATAACAATATTTAATAAGAATTTCAATATCAATAAGGTTTTTAAAGTTCTGAAATTGAACTTTGAGAATAACATTAAAGCTTCAAAAAAGAATATTAAAATTGAAGTAAACTTTGCCCTTGGCGATGAGGATGCCCAGATTTTTACAGATAAAGTACGATTGGAACAAATTCTTTCCAATTTATTGAGTAATGCTGTTAAGTTTACTGAGAAGGGCAAAATTCGCATGGGATATACCCTCGATAAAAAACGACAGGAAATAGTATTTTTTGTTAGCGATACCGGTATCGGAATGTCAAAAGACGAACAGGATGTTATTTTTGACAGATTC
>DNTK01000145.1 GCA_003508755.1 Bacteroidales bacterium
AAGGTACAGGTAGTAGTTATCGCTTTTAATCAACTCCTGAATAGAGGCAATACCGGAGGTAATAAGTTCTTCATTCGTTTGAGCATATTGATGCACACTACCGGCAAATATCAATCCATTGGCAGCGAAGCCTTTAAATTTTAAGAAGTAATTCTCAAACACCCTGGGCCATAAATAAGAATTTTTTTGTACGGTAGGTAAAGCTGGTTCATAATAGGTTCTGATTCTCCAGTTCTCAGTAATTTGCATTCTGTAGGACGAATCGGCATTATATACCATGGGAGTTTCATTGTAAAGTCCCGAAAGACTGTCACCTGCAACCATTCTGATGGTAAACAGATTCGTCCAGGTTTTCACTAACGAATCGGGAATGGTTAACTTGTAATCGGAGCTTTCGCCTTTAAATGCAGCGACCTGTGCTCCATTAAAATAGAAATTAAACTGACCTCGAAGTGTTCCCATTTCGATTGTAAAATCAGAGGTTTTGTATTTTTCAGCAATGTATATTTTCTTTCTTAACCATAATATCCGGTTTTTCATATACCATCGTTTGCCAGTAATTAAAGGGAATTCGGTTTCACTCCATTCCCAGTCGTCATACCTTCTATCTAACACATCACGATCCAAGCCTCTGAATGAGGAATCTGCAAGCCTTTTATAACTTTGCTGACCTGCATAATACGCTCGCCACAAGGAATCAATATCGTACCCATCAATAGCCTCACCCGCTTGCTCCCTTTCTCCGGCATCGAAATCCCTTATTGCTGTACCAACATGTGCAAGATTGATAATCCCAATTGCTTTATTTTTCAACAGCGCTAATTCATCGCCCAATAAAGATGGGTATATTTCCTTCAACGAAATACCAGATATTTGGTGCACCTGCCAGGATACCCGATTTCCTGCCGGATTATTTATCAGGGAACCGGGCGAATAAATGCGAACGTCCTGGTTATCTCCCCTGCCTGTAAGGTTGGTCTTACTTTCAAGTGTTTTCAGGCTATTTTCTAACCAAAGATCACCTGCCACAACCCAAAGCTCACCTGTAACAAGATTATCCAGTATTATCTGCTCATTGATTCCTTCAATGGTAATTGAAAAAATTCCATCGTATTTAAAAGGGGGAAACTTAACAGTCCATCTTCCTGCGTTGTCTGCATCGACAAACTGAAGACCATCCTGTAATTTTATCGCCAGTGTTCCATTGGCATTGCAGTATCCCGATACCCTCAATGAATCACCCTCTTTAAACACCATATTGGAGCTGTATATAGGATCAAGCTGAATGTTTTCAGCTGTAACCTTCCTCCTGTAGGAACAGGATGCCACGGTTAATAATACAATGACTATTGTTAGTGCAGAAAAAATGCTTTTTATCTTCATCATCAGGGTACCAAGTTATACAAATACCATTACTACTCAAAAAACAAAGATATAATCAACTATTTAGAACTTGAAATAATCTTGCTACTGCTTTATCATCCGAATAATTCCAAAGAATGTTCAGAACATAGTAAAAAATCATTTTAGGAATACTAACAATGCGCGTATATTTGCGCAAACATTTACACCATGCAGAACAGGATTAAAGAATTGCTTAAGTTTGAAGCCCAGGCGGTTGCAAATATTCCCGTAAACAACACCTTTGAAAAAGCCATTGAGCTTATTCTCAAGGCTGTTCACAAACAAAATGGAAAGCTTATTGCCAGTGGAATGGGTAAAGCTGGCCAAATTGCCATTAATATTGCAACCACCTTCAGTTCAACAGGCACACCTTCTGTATTTCTGCACCCAAGCGACGCTCAGCATGGTGATTTGGGCGTTATTCAAAATAACGATGTGTTGTTGCTGGTATCAAATTCCGGGAAAACCCGTGAAATTCTGGAATTGTTTAAGCTCGCCAAAAATCTATATCCCGAAATTAAAGTTATTGCTTTGGTGGGCAACCCAGATAGTCCGCTTGGTGAATTATCCGATGTTAGCCTGAGTACCGGTCATCCTAAAGAGGTATGTCCGCTGGGACTTACCCCAACTACATCAACTACTACCATGACCGTAATTGGTGATATACTGGTTGTACTTATGATGGAGAAAATAGAGTTTTCGGCCGAAGAGTATGCCAAACGCCATCATGGTGGTTACCTGGGGCAAAAATCACGAGTTGTGGCCGGCGGTTAACTATTTTTAGCTTACCTGTATATTGTTCAGTACTGCCTCTCAAATGAATCTTCTGACTCAATCATTCGATCGTATTAGGCTATTCATAACAAACCTTCTATTTTAACTTCAGTTTTTGGTAACAGCTGAAATATTTGATTTTTTAGGAACTTAATTGTAATTTGATTAGGGAATATATTTCCATTCCCTTACTGGTTAATAATAAACAAATTAAAACAGACTTATATATGTCATTTTCGTGGAAAAAGCTTCAGAATGGCTCTGATATCCGTGGTGTTGCTATGCCCGGAATTGAAGGAGAGGAAGTTAATTTATCAACCAATACGGCAGAGATTCTTGGCAAATCATTTGGCCAATGGATGATGAAAAACACAAGTATAAAGAATGAAAAACTAACCATCGGTATTGGAATGGACTCCAGATTAAGCGGCCCGGCAATTAAAGCGTCTTTTTCGAAGGGACTTCAATCACAGGGTGCTAAAGTACTCGAT
>DNTK01000215.1 GCA_003508755.1 Bacteroidales bacterium
GACAAGAGTTATGGAATCTGCCTCACGGAACATATGAGTACACGGCATACGATGATTATAATTGCCAATCGACTGGTAAAATTATATTTAAGAAACCAGTTGAAATAAGCGATGAATTTGAAAAGGGACTGGAAAACATCGAAGAGGGAGAGTCCATTGTTCTTCAGAATATATTTTTCGAATTCAATAAAACGGATTTATTACCTGAATCTTATACCGAGCTTGACAAGGTTGTGAGATTTATGAATGAGTATGAAATTGATTTAATTGAAATCTCTGGCCATACCGATAGTGAGGGATCCGAATCATATAATCAAAAATTATCTGAAGGCAGGGCAAAATCTGTGGTAAATTATCTTATCAGTAAAGATATAGAAGCTACACGAATGAAAGCCGTGGGTTATGGAGAATCAAAACCCATTGACACCAATTTTAATGATGCTGGTCAGGCGCGCAACCGCCGGGTGGAATTTACATTATTAAAAAAATAATTTAATTGCCATAGAACTATGAAAAACAATATATTAACAGCATTAATTTTAAGCATCACTATAGGTATTTCTGCACAAAATGTTAAAAAGCCTTATAAGATGCTCGAAAAGGGAGATTATGAGAAAGCAAAAGAGCTATTCATGAAGAATCTGACCGAAAATAAGGAGCATGTGGCCTCAAATTTTGGAATGGCTATGATTCTTGCCGACGACAAATCGCCCTATTTTAATATTGTTGATTCCTGGCAATACATCGAAATCATTGATGGACGGAGCAACGAGCTTAATCAGGATGAGATTGAGATATTGGGAGAATACTTTTTGGAAACCGAAGTTCGCAAAACAAGCAGACCGGTAAAGAAGAAAATTGATATTGCCATAGAAGCCGTTGAAAGCCGTTTAATCAAGTACATACGTGAAGAAAACGACCTGGAAGCTGTATATGCGGTTCTGGAGAAGTATCCCGATTACAGGCATTACGATAACGTAATTCATATTCGTAACCAGTTTGAATTCAGGAAATACGAAAAAATGAATACGAAAGCCGGTTATGAAGAGTTTATCGCTAAATTCCCGGAAGCTGCCCAGGTGCCTAAAGCAGAGCGCTATAGAAACAAAATGGCTTTTGAGGAAGCAAAAGCAGAAAATTCCGTGTTAAGCTACAACAAATATATTAAAGACTATCCGGGCTCTGTTCACTTGCAACAGGCAATAAAATTGCGCAATACAGCTGCATTTGCCGAAGCTAAAAGTAAGCATTCGCTTGCTGCTTATGAAGGCTTTATTGCGTTATATCCCGATGCACTGGAAATTCCCGAAGCGCGCAAATATCAGCATGAATTAATGTATGAGAAGGCAAAACGGATTAAGAGTCTGCAGGCATACAATGAGTTTATTCGTATGTACCCCGATGGTGCATATTATATCGATGTTTTTAATCTTAAAGCCGAAGATCTGGGTCATCAGTATTTTCAGACACTTGGATTTTCTTCAAACGACCTGAATTGGGTAAAGGCGCTTGACAACAATGAATTTATTGATGAAGCCCAGGCATTCGCTATTACACCTCAAGGTGAGCATGTGATTGCCGGAACCACACGAGCCAACGATACCAGTTTTACAGATGCCTGGATAATAAAACTTGATGCAAATGGAAAAATGCTGTGGAATAAAACCATTGGTCAACCTTTTAACGATAATGTATCTGATGTGTTAATTACTTCCGATAACCAAATTGTGGTGGTTGGCAGCACCCAAATACTCAGCGATAGTGCTAAATACATGGGGTGGATGTTCATGCTTGAAGAAGATGGTTCGCGCCGGTGGAATAAAAATCTTGGTGAAATTAATATTGCTGCCAGTGCCATTTCACCCAATAACAAAATTTATCTTTCCACATATGCAGATGATACCATTTCAGACCAATTCTATATTCAGGCCATGAACCTTGAAGGAAATAAAATATGGGAACGTGACTATGTGCGAAAGGGAGTATTTACTTCAATATGCTTCAATAACGATGGAAATGTGTTTTTAGCTGGTGATAAATGGTTCACTTATTCCGATCCTAAGTTTTATTTAAACTGGGAAGATACATTAACTAGCAGGGGTACCATAAAACTTGCCAGTTTAAATACAAGCAGTATAGCTTTTATTTCTGCCGACAGTGCTCATATAAAGCTCTTCAATTATGACACGGAGGGTACCTTAAGGAATAGCTCCTCCATCAATAGCAATTCTGTCGAGGAAATAAAGGATCTGATAGTTTTATCTAATGGAAATATCCTGGTATTGAGCAACAATGTTGCTGCTTCTCGACTTAGAAAGTTTAATAATAGTGCCAAATCTTCAGGCAATATGGATATAACAAATACGTTTAAAATTATTGCAGTGGAGGAAAACAACAGTGGAGGAGTTAGCTATTTGCTATAAGGGGACGATTATTTAATTATTAATTTCTCTTCCTCGGGCATTTAGGCTTGTTCTTCGGCTGTAAAAAACAATTCTTATCTTCTATGTATTCC
>DNTK01000413.1 GCA_003508755.1 Bacteroidales bacterium
CATTTGAACTGCCTACAGTTTTTTATCTACAGGCGTTGATAACTAATTTTTTGTGCTCATGTTTGAAGTGCAAAGAAATTAAAGAATAGAGTTTGAAAACTGCTTTTTACTGAACGCTTCTGTATTTTTCACTTTTTGTTTGAACAGCAATCTTAATCCAACATACTCAAAAATTCATCTTCTGAGAGAATAGGTATTCCCAGTTTCTGCGCCTTTTCCAATTTGCTGGGGCCAATCTTATCACCTGCAAGCAGAAAGTCGGTTTTTGAAGAGATGCTGCTTACGTTTTTGCCCCCATATTTTTCAATTATTTCTTTTAGCTGCTCCCTGCTATGCTTTTCAAACACTCCCGAAATAATCAACGATTTGCCTTGAAGTTGATTACCTAGTTGTGTTTCTGCTTTTTGCTCGAGTTGTACACCATAGGATTTGAGGCGTGATACAATTTCAAGTTGTGCTTTATCTGAAAAATGATTTACTACCTCGAGAGCTATTTTTTCACCGATTTCTTCAATGGCAAGAAGTTCATCTTTTGTTGCTGAGATTATTGCATCAATCGATTTTAAGTTTCGGGCTAGTGTTTTTGCTACTGTTTCTCCTACATACCGGATACCAATCGAAAAAAGAACTCTTTCAAAGGGTACTGTTTTCGAATTCTCAATACTTTTAATCAGGTTATCGGCTGATTTATCACCGAAGCGCTCTAGTTTAAGCAATTGACTTTTTTGCAATAAGTAGAAATCTGCGATGTTATGCAGCAATCCGGCCTGAAAAAGCTGGTCGATGGTGGCTTGGGCAGTTCCAATATCCATAGCTTTCCGAGAGACAAAGTGCTCCAGTTTACCTTTTATTTGTGGAGGGCAACCGGTTTCGTTCGGGCAATAGTGCTTTGCTTCTCCTTCTTTTCGTACCAACTCACTACCACACTCCGGACATTGAGTAATATATATGGTGGCATTAGAATCTGCTGCGCGCCTGCTTTTGTTTACTCCAACAACCTTTGGAATTATTTCACCCCCTTTTTCCACATAAACAAAATCATTTATCCGAATATCCAGTAGCGCAATCTGGTCGGCATTATGCAGGGAGGCTCTTTTAACCGTTGTTCCTGCGAGTTGAACCGGACTAAGGTTGGCAACCGGTGTTATCGCACCTGTACGTCCCACCTGATAGCTAATGCTTAATAGCTGCGTTTCAACTTGCTCGGCTTTAAATTTATAAGATGTGGCCCAGCGTGGCGATTTTGCTGTCCATCCCAAAGCTTGCTGCTGGTCTAGATTATCAATTTTAATAACAATACCATCAATATCGTATGGCAAGTTCACGCGTTCTTTTTCCCAATAGTCAATATAAGTATTTACTTCCTTAAGACTTTTACAGGAAGTAATTTCATGCGGTACCTTAAAGCCCCATTCACGAGCTAGCTGCATGTTTTTATAATGACTTTTAGTCGGAAGGCCATTTCCAATTATATAGTATAGATAACAATCGAGCGGTCGTTTAGCAACTAACGCGCTGTTTTGAATCTTCAGGCTTCCGGCAGCTGTATTTCTTGGATTGGCATATTCTGGCTCACCAGCAGCCCGCTTTTCATCATTCATTCGCTCGAATCCCTTATGAGGTATGAAAATTTCACCACGAATCTCAAAATCATTCGGATAACCAGCACCATTTATTTTTAGCGTAATGCTTTTAATAGTTTTTACATTTGCCGTTACATCATCTCCTTTTTCACCATCGCCCCTTGTGAGTGCACGAACAAGTATTCCGTTTTCATACTTTAAGCTAATGGATGCACCATCGTATTTTAGTTCGCAGATGTAGGTGTAGTTTTCGGGTAAAATCCGCTTATTGCGGGTTTCGAAATCAGTCAGCTCTTCGCGCGAATAGGTATTATCGAGCGACAGCATCGGATAGGAGTGTGCTGCCTGGTTGAATTCCTGGTTGATATCGCTACCCACACGCTGGCTGGGTGATGATGGGTCGAAGAATTCAGGGTTTTGCTGCTCAAGCTTTACAAGCTCCTTTAGTAATTGGTCGTATTCGAAATCGCTGATAGTGGGTTGTGCCTTTACATAATAGCTGTGATTGTGTTTGTCGATTTGCTGTCGAAGACGATTTATTCTTTCAGATATGCTGTGTTTGTCCATTTTTTTTATCAATGAGAATGGTAAATATAAATCATTTTAGAGGAGAATGGAAAATTGAAAAAACCTGTTTATACAGAAATAGTTCTAACTAGTGATACAAATTGGTTAACTTTCGGCTAAGAGCAAATAAATTCATGGTAAATAATAATAAGCTAAGCAGAAACCTGACACTTATTTCATTAATACTTGCTGGCGAAGCAATATTTTTCCTACCCTTTGTTTTACCGCGAATTTTCCGACCAACATTACTTGCTGTATTTGAAATTAACAACACAGAATTAGGATCTTTCTTTTCGGTTTATGGAGTTGTTGCCATGGTCTCGTATTTTTTTGGTGGTCCGCTGGCAGACAGATTTCCAGCCCGTAGCCTAATGGTCGTTGCCCTAAGCCTTACAGCATTTGGAGGAATGATGTTATTCACAATCCCTCAAAGTTTGTATATGAAGATGTTATACGGTTTTTGGGGAATGACCACCATTCTGTTATTCTGGGCAGCATTAATTCGGGCAACTCGTGAATGGGGAGGTGCACTATTGCAAGGAAGAGCATTTGGATGGCTCGAGGGAGGCCGTGGCTTAACAGCAGCAATTATGGCAACCCTGGGCCTTTATGTGTTTTCATCTCAAACCACTACTGCTGATATCTTAATTTCTGAGCGGATATATGCTTTTAGGTTAGTTATTTTAGTAATATCAGGTGTTACATTGTTAAGTGCTGTTTTGGTTTGGATTTTTGTACCCAAATCGACAATTCGTTTAAAAGATGAATCACTAAGTTTTAACAATGTGAAGCAAATTTTGGCAAAGCCATCTGTTTGGCTTTTATCGGTTATTATTGTCTGTGCTTATGTAGGTTATAAAATTACTGATGATTTTTCACTCTATGCTAAAGAAGTAATGGGTTACAGCGAAGTAAAAGCTGTTGGGGTAGGAACATCTGCCTTATGGATGAGGGCTTTTACAGCTTTTATTGTCGGTATAACAGCCGACAGACTGAGAATTGTGCGTGTGATAAGTGTTTGTTTTATTCTTTCTTTACTGGGGGGCTTTTTATTGGCAATTGGTGTGTTACAATCCAACATAACCTTGACCATGGTAAACCTCACATTTTTAATGATCGGAATTTACGGGGTCCGGGCACTCTATTTTGCATTAATACATCAAGGGGGAATACCTTTAGTCCTTACAGGAACAGCCGTAGGTATAGTTTCAATCATTGGATTTACACCCGATGTATTTATGAGTCCATGGATGGGCAGCTTATTGGATAATAATCCGGGAGCAATAGGTCATCAGAAAGTATTTCTTGTGCTCTCGGTCTTTTCCTTGATTGGTTTTATTGCAATACGTGTTTTTTCTATTGTTCGTAAATAATTATTTTTTTATAAATCGCTTACTTTCATTTAAATCCTTGCCCACTAAGTGTATTACATAAAATCCTTTTGGCAGCGATTCAAGATTAATGGAAGATGATTCGCCAAAGCTGTTAATTTCAAACTTATCATTGCGATAAACTCTACCTGAGATATCTAAAATTGAATACGTTACTATACCCTTGTAATTAGCAGATATGGCAATATTTATTTCATTAGTAGCAGGAACCGGATAAATAGATATGGTGCTCTTGCCAGGCTCATAGGAGAAAACAGAGTTTGACTCTTCAATCTTATAAATGTAAGTTGTACGAGCGGGAATGGATGGAATGGTAACATCTGTGAATCCGCCATTGGTGTCAATATCAATCGATAAAGGATCTCCACCCTGCAATTCGGTCAACTGATAAATTCCTGGATTAATGCCCGCATATGGTAAACTTAATTGGATGTTTTCACTGGCAGAACCATTTAAATTAGCTACAACCATTACATGTTCATCTTCCAGCTGTCTTAAGAAACTGTATACAGCGTCATCGGAAGCATTTACCAATTTGTAGTTGCCTTTTCGCAAAGCAGGTTGATTATTTCTTATATCAATTAGATTGCGGTAATGCGACCATAATGAATTATCATCAGCTTGTTGCGCAGCAATGTTTTTACTTGTATAATCGGTATTGACAGACCTCCAGGGTGTGCCGCTGGTAAAACCAGCATTGGCAGTGTTGTTCCAATGCAAAGGAGTTCGAATATTTTCATGTGCTCCGGTACCAGTCATTCCGATTTCTTCGCCATAATAGATATAAGGTATACCCGGAAAAGTTAATAATAAGCTGGCAGCTAGTTTTGCTTTATGGGTATTACCGGCAAGTTCGCTCATAATGCGGTCCTGGTCATGATTGGTAAGGAATGAGCCAAATTGTAAAAATGGATAGGAGGACATTACAAGCTCCACCTGGTTTTGTAAACCGCTTACATTTCAATTATTTGTTGCATTGATAATAGCAGTTGCCAGGTCAAAATCAAAACAATAATCGAGGCCGTCGCTATTTACATATTCTTTTACTTTTTCGGTGCTTGTCCAAGCTTCTCCCACAGCAAAAGCTTCATTATCAACAGATTTATAATGTGTTCTGAAATCTCTCCAGAATTGAAATGTTGATTCTGTATCCTCCAGTTTCTCCCCTTCTTCAATAATATATTTTACAGCATCCAGACGGAAACCGTCTGCATTCATATCTTCCAGCCAGAAACTTGCTATGTCAAACATTTCCGTTTTAACAGCCTCGTGCGTGTAATTCAAGTCGGGCATTCCACCCCAAAAAATACCATAATAATAATCGCCATTGCGCTGGTGCCAAACAGTTTGATCCCATGGACCAGTTCCACCCGGATTCGTATCCTCCCATCGATACCAATCTCTGTAACCCCCTGTATTATTATTCGATTGGGTAAACCATGTGTGTTGGTCTGAGGTATGATTCATAACATAATCAACAATTACTTTAATGCCTCTTTCATGAGCAGCATCAATAAAATCTTTGAACTTCTGATTGGTACCATAATCTGAGTTTACACTGCGATAATCCGTTACATCGTAGCCATGGTAACTGGGCGATTGTTGTAAAGGCATGAGCCAGATACCTGTTATACCTAAATCTGAATGGGTTTCAGGGTCACCATCATTCAGATAATCCAGTTTATTGATTAATCCCTGGAGGTCGCCTATACCATCCCCGTCGCTATCTTTAAAGCTGCGCACAAAAACTTCGTACCATACGGCATCGTTCCACCATTGGGTTAACATATTATCTATCCTCATATAATCTGTAAAAGTTTTCGAAGCACTGTCATCTTCACTGTTTTTAACTTTTAGGCTCACTGAATAACTACCTTCAGTTGAATAACTGACAACAGGATTTTGCTCTGTTGAGGTGGATGGAGTACCTCCTGTAAAGGTCCAGTTCCAAGAAACAGGTTCGCCGGAAGACATATCGAAAAACTGAACTGATTCTCCTGGCTTGGCAACGGAATTCGAGACAGCTATCTGAACATCGAGAACATCGTCAGGTACGTCATCGTTGTACCAAAACTCAACAACGCCGTTTTCTTCGACCGTGTATGTTCTGTTTGGCCCGCCACCTGAGAATTCTTCACGGCCATCCCAAACCCCATTTAAACGGGCTTTAAAACTAATGGTTGTACCAATGTTTAGAGCAGTGCTTCCCGCATAAATTCCATCTTCATCGGCATCATTTAACTGAAATGGGGTTTCTCCCCAATCGTTGAAATCACCAGCTATATCAACAGTTTCACTTGTTGGATCAAATAAACTCTGATTGATCATGTAGTTCATATTCACCTGGAAAGCAATGTCTGTTGTTTGTGCCTGAAGAAAAGTAAATGTTAAAAAAAGCAAAAGCAAAATAGTTAGGTTAAAGCGGCTATAAGTCATCTTTTTAGATTTTTATTTTTGAAGTATCAGATAGAAATTTTATTACATAATTAAATCGACCGGTAAAAGACCATTCGAAATCTACACTTATTTTTGTTGTGAGTAGTTGAATTCGAATAATTAAATTCTTAAAGGGTTTGTTTGTGTTACTTAATTAATGAATTGTGCACAAAACTCCAATTTTTACAGGACCTCCCTGTTTACTACATATTATGGTGTGAAAAGTAAGCTACTCCCTGTCAATATCTAAATAGTACGCAGGGTTCAATATATTGTTAGAGATCAGAGTTCTTTTAACATTTCGGTGTAATCGTATTGCAAATCTTCATGTAGTTTTGAGACAGCTTTCAGAATGGCATGGTACTGCCTGTCATAGAGATTCCGCATGCTGACACTTTTTTTTAGCGATGGTTTGAACGAATTGAATTTTTCACAAAAATACAACAATAATTCTGCCTCAGTTTCAGGTTTCTTGGAATACCTGATGTATTTTTTTGTTAGGGAAAGATTCTTCCGAATGCTTTTTTTGATGTAATAAAAACTGCTTTTGTTGATTTGTGAAAAGTTCGAGTCGATTTCCTCTTTTACTGAACGAATAAAAACATGCTCAATAGCAGGGTATTCCAAAAGGTAGGTTAGGAGTTCCTTGTTTTCTTTTTTCTGTTTAGCGAGACGGAGACAGATTTCTATCAGTTGCTTTTGTGTAAGTAATTTTAGTTCCTCTTTAATTTCTTTCAGTGTGGCTGTTCTCATCTACCTGAATCGATAGTTAAGCTACTAAATTAATAAATGTGGTCAACAATAAAACCATCGCGATAAAACATAAAAATATCAATGCAGATTAAACCTTTTTACATTTAAACGGTCAAAGATTTTGTAAGTGAAACATGATGATGTAAATTAGAGGACATGAAGCATTTGATAATATTCATATTTTTAATAGCAGGCTTCTACAGCAGCTATGCCCAGGAT
>DNTK01000251.1 GCA_003508755.1 Bacteroidales bacterium
CCCCTTTACTTATATTTTAAAAGGTGACGTAAACTTTGCCGTGTTGGGAACATTAGGAGCTTTCCTTGCCTCAATACCATTGGCACCTCTATATGTGGATCTGTTTAGTCAGACCAGTGGTATCAGTCCCATGCAATTATTCTGGCTAATGGTGAAGCTTGTATTGCTGCCCTTGCTGTTTTCAAGGTTGCTGCTTCTTAAACCCATTAAACCTATAGTATTTAAAATCCGAGGTAAGGTGGTCGACTGGAGTTTTGCATTCATCATTTTTACAGCAGTGGGCATGAACCGCCAGGTATTTTTTACCGATCCAAAAACATTGCTTTTGGTAACCCTTGTTTTGGCTGGTAGCACCTTTTTGTTGGGCGCATTTTTTAACCTGGTATATATAAAATGGTTGGGTAAAAACTCAAAATTAATTCCTGCGAATTTGCTTACCACCATTAAAAGTTCCGGCTTTTCTGTTGTTACTGCCATGACACTCTTTGGCGAAAAGGCTGCTGTACCATCTGCTGTGTTGGCTGTTATTGTACTTAGCTATTTGATATATCTGTCGATTAGAGTTGAGAGGAATAGCAGCAGGTATAAATAACGACCTGCTTGAGGATTAAATTGGTTTATTCATCCTGTATCAAATTATCGAGCATATTATATTTTGCTTTCCTGGCTTTCCATCTTTTCTTTGCATACTCCTGCATATCGGTCACGATATCCTTTTCATCCACTATTTCGAGACCCAGTAATGTTTCAATAATATCTTCCAGGGTTACAATACCATCTAAACCACCATATTCATCAACAATTAAAGCAATATGCTCCTTATTTTTAAGAAGTTTTTCCCACATAGAAAACAAAGAGATCGAGTTGGGAACTGCAAGAATATTTCTCTTGATATCCTTAAGGTACAAATGTTCTTTATCCTCGGCTAAATTCTCAAATACCCTTTCTCTGAGCACATATCCAGTAATGTTTTCATCATTGTCGGCATAAACTGGTATTCTTGAAAATGTGAGGTAATTTTTGTTTTCTAAAAATGCCTTCAGACTCAGGTTTTCATTTGCAACAACCACAACCACCCTGGGTGTCATAATTTCTTTTACTTTCAGATTTTTCAGCCGCAATAGGTTTTGCAAAATCTTATCTTCTTCTTCCGAGAACAATCCCTCATCGGCACCTATGCGTGCCAAGGCTGCAATCTCTTCTCTGCTGGTTGTTTTTACCTCACCACTCTTTGAAAAAACTTTTGTAATGAGCGATGAAATGATGACAAGCGGATAAGAAATAATGATGGTTATCTTAATTAAGTAGGTAGCAATTTTTGCCAATCTACGCCAATATCTTGCTCCCAGTGTTTTTGGAATAATTTCGGTGACAAGTAGAATTAAAACAGTTAGTATAGCCGAAACTATACCAAATGATGCCTCCCCAAAAACCTTTATGGCCTGTGCTCCTACTCCTGCAGCCCCTACAGTATGTGCCACTGTGTTTAAGGATAAAATAGCCGATAATGGTTTGTCGATATTGCTTTTAAAGTGAGTGAAAGAATGCGCCCAAGTGTTTCCCTTTTCAAGTTTTACCATTAAAAACGATTTAGGAGTGGAAAGCAGAACAGCTTCCATGATGGAACACAAAAAGGAAATAACCAGAGCAATCAATAAATAGATTATCAGTAAAATCATACTTAATAAGATATACCTGCAAATATAGCGCTTTGAGCGTATTATCCTGATTAATTTATACCTGCCTTTGCCCGGAATATGAATTTATTCCTTACCTCTCCATCACATTATATTGCATTCCGTTAACTGTTTATAATTAAAAGGGAGTGTTAAAAATTACTAAACAATTTAAAGATTAAATTCTCGGTATTTGATTCCTATTCATTTTTACTTAAATTGCCTGGAAGTTATTCGTACACCATTTTGCGCAATTAAATTCTATATCCAATGAAACACATCAACAGACGCAGCTTTCTAAAAACGTCAGCTGCAGCAGGAGGAGCTCTCCTGGTTACACCCTATCTGGATGGCAATATCTTTGCATCTCCGGTTATTTCTCCAAATGGGTATTTTCTTAGTGAGTTTGGTATCGATGATGCCCTATGCTCTGAATTACTCACAAAAGCTCTATCAAGAGGGGGTGATTTTGCCGACCTGTATTTCGAGCATACGCTCAATAATTGGCTGGTACTTGAAGATGGGAAAGTAAACCAGTCATATGGGGTAGTTAAGCTGGGGGTTGGTATACGCACGGTTAAAGGCGACCAGATTGGCTATGGCTACACCGAGGTGCTTGATAAAAAATCGATGCTGTCTGCAGCTTCCACCGCTGCCTCGATGGTAAACGAAAAAGCCATTACCGCACCAACAGGTTTTAAAACATTAAATTCCAATAATTACTATCCGATCATACGGCCTTTTGAAGATGTAGCGCTCAAAACTAAATTACCTCTGGTGAAAGCCATTAATGATCATTGCTTCGCTCAGTCGCCACTTGTAAAAAAAGTTCAGGCAACATTTCATGACAGTATGAAGCGTGTAATGGTGATTACAAGTGATGGAATAAAAACCGAGGACGTATTACCCCGTAGTTACTTGTCTGCGCTGACAGTTGCCGAAAAAGATGGCCGTAAGGAACAAGCATGGTATAACATTGGTGGTCGCCGCGATTTTGACTTCTATAACATGACCACTCCAAAGCAAGTAGCCGAAGAAGTTGTAAAACGAACCCTTACCGCTTTTGACGCCATACAGCCTCCTGCGGGCGAGATGCCTGTGGTATTGGGCCCAGGTGTAACAGGTATTTTATTGCATGAAGCTATTGGACATGGTATGGAAGCCGATTTCAACCGGAAAGGTATTTCTACCTATAGTGATATGATTGGTAAAAAGGTAGCTGAACCTTTCGTAAATATCATCGATGACGGCACCATGAATAACCTTACAGGCGCTATTAATTTTGATGATGAAGGAAATAAAGGGCAAAAAACCGTGTTGGTTGAAAATGGAATTCTTACCGGCTACCTGCACGATAAGATATCAGCAAAACACTACGGAGTGGCACCTACCGGAAATGGTCGCCGCGAAAGCTACGAGCACTATCCCGTGCCCCGTATGTGTAATACCTACATGACGGCAGGTAGTGAGGCTCCCGAAGATGTTATTAAAGCTGCCAAAAACGGAATTTATATTGAGGATGTAAGCAATGGACAAGTAAAAATTGGTGAGGGCGATTTTGCATTCTTTGTATCACGTGGCAGATTAATTGAGGATGGTAAGCTTACAGCTCCCATAAAAGATGTGAATATTATGGGTAACGGACCCAAGATGTTGGAGAACATCACTATGCTGGGCAACGACCTTCAAATGGATACCGGTGGTGCCGGAATGTGCGGCAAGGCAGGGCAAGGAGTACCGGTTTCATTCGGATTGCCTACTTCACTCGTTAAATCAATGACCGTTGGAGGAACTAAACAGAAAGGAGCCTAATCATGAATAAAGATATATTAGAACTATGCCAATGGGTAATGAAAAAAACCCTGGAAAATGGAGCAAGCGATTGCAAAGTGTCGGTGGATAAAAGACGTTTTGTAGACCTGAACTATCGCGATCGAAAACCCGAAACCATCAAGGAAGCCACAACACAATCGCTGTGGCTAAATATTTATAAAAACGGTAAATATTCTGCCCAGGGCACACCCGATCTGCGGAAAACCACCCTCGAGAAATTTATTGAAAAGTGTTGTGAGAATACCGATTTTATTGAAAAAGATCCGTTCAGAACCTTGCCTGAAAAGAAATATATTGAAAGGCAGTTACAAAAAGACCTAAACTTATTCGATTCATCCATATCCCAGGTAAGCACTGATCAGCGGCATCAAATTGCCCGGGAAATCGAAGCTGCTTGCATAGAAAAGGGAGGAGATAAAGTTATTTCTGTGGAAGCTGGAGTAAACTTCACCGAACGCGAGAGAGTTATAGTTGCAAGCAACGGATTTGAGAATGGATTTAAAATCACTAACTGCAGTGCTGGTGCCTCAATGTCGGCACAGGGAGAGGGAGATCGAAAACCCAGCGACTATTATTGGATTTCAACCAGGCATATGAACGATATGCCCGACACAGCCTTTATTGGTAAGTCGGCTGCAGAGCGCACGCTGCAACTTATCGGTGCCAAAAAACTGCCTTCTGAAACATTGCCCATTGTTATCGAAAACAGAACAGTGGGTCGCCTTTTATGG
>DNTK01000428.1 GCA_003508755.1 Bacteroidales bacterium
AAATAGTTCGTTGAGACTTGATAAGTTTCTGTAGAATTAATTCACCTTCTGCTTTTTTTAGTTCCCTGGCTTTTAGTTTCTTAACATTCCGAGGCTCTATGTATTCCACCGAAAAGCCGATGCTTTTGCTTAGGCGTTTTACATAATCATTTATTAAGCTTTCAAGGTGCTTATTATCAGTTTTACCAACGCATAAAAGTGTAATTTTCATAGTTAAAAAATTTATCAGTCACTAGCATGCTTTATGGCAACTAAAACATGGGATTATACAGGCTTTTAACAACAAATTTCTTGCCTTTAAGAATAATATGTATTTTTACTCTTCAGTTTTGGCTCATTTTTTGAACCCTGCTAACAAAAATACGATGATGAATTGGAATAAAAAACTACTCATAGTGCTGATGGCATTTATGTTATTGCCAGTCTGGGGTTTCGCAGAGGAGGTACCGAAGAATATCAGCACTGGTTTTGCAACAGGAAATGCATCGCTCATTGCCGGATATTTTAGAAATACGATTGAACTTAGTATTTATGCATCGGAAAATGTTTACAGCAGCACACAGGCTGAATTAATTCTGAAAGATTTCTTTAAGAAAAATACACCCAACTCCTTTGAGGTAATTCACACAGGGGGCCAGGGTGAATCGAAATATGCAATTGGTTCATTAAAAACATCTGAAGGCGACTACAGAGTAACCTTGCTCATAAAATCGACCGAGAATAAGCCATTCATCCACCAGCTGAGAATAGAAAAAGATGGACTTTAATAAGTACCTGGAGGAATTTATTGATCTTGCAATCCGCGAAGACATCGGTGATGGCGATCATACTTCCCAGGCGTGTATTCCTCCTGAAAAAATCGGGAAAGCCAAGTTATTGGTGAAACAAGAAGGTATTCTATCTGGTAGCGAAATTGCTCAGCATGTTTTTAAAAAGCTTGATCCAGAGGTACAAATTGAACACTACCTGTTCGATGGCCAATCCATTAAAATAAATGACATTATATTTCTTGTTACGGGTAAAGTATTAGCTTTATTGCAGGCTGAAAGACTTGTACTTAACCTTATGCAACGCATGAGCGGCATTGCGACACAAACACATGAGTATGTCACAAAACTGGAAGGCCTTTCTACAAAAATACTGGAAACCAGAAAAACCACACCCGGAATGCGGCTACTTGAAAAAATGGCCGTTCGACATGGCGGTGGAACGAATCACCGACTGGGATTATATGATATGATAATGATTAAGGACAATCATATCGATTTTGCCGGAGGAATTGTGGAAGCCATTAAACAGGTGAAGGAATATCTGCAAAGAAACAATAAAAACCTTAAGGTGATTTGCGAAGTTCGAAGCCTTGAGGACATCGAAAAAGTGCTTGAAATTGGCGGCGTGGATCGCATTCTGCTCGATAATTTTAGCACAGAACTTACAAAGCAGGCTGTAGGCTTGGTAAATGGACGCATCCCGACTGAATCGTCTGGTGGCATAACAATCGATTCTTTAAGAAGTTATGCTGAATGTGGTGTAGACTATATTTCGGTGGGTGCTCTGACCCATCAGATTAAAAGTCTGGATCTGAGCCTAAAAGCCATTGATTATTAAACATGAGAGAGAATTCGGAAACACCTACCTACCGGTATTTTAACAATAGCATTCAACGGCTAATAGAATTTATGGAACGGGTATCTTTTCCGGGATTTGAGAAGGTTCCCATCTACGACGTTTTTTGGTTTTTTGTGAATGGATTAAAAAAGGGGGCACTAAACATGCGTGCCACCGCTATTGCTTTTAATTTCTTGTTGGCACTTGGACCAGCCCTGGTGTTTTTTATGGCCATGTTGCCTTACTTGCCCATAAACAACTTTCAGGAAAATCTTTCGGCAATACTTATTGATATAATTCCTGAAAACTCCTTTATTGCTATAGAACCTCTATTGGATGAAGTATTTAAACGCCGCGGAGGATTACCTATTTTTGGATTACTTACCAGTTTATTTTTTGCTCAAAAAGGAATTCATGGCATCATTGAAGCCTTTAATGCCACCTACCATTCTCTTGAAACCAGAAGTTGGTATCGCCAGCGCATGGTGTCTGTGGCACTCATGTTTATGTTTTTTGCTTTAGCCGCAATATCCAGCACGCTGTTCTTTTTCAGCAAAGTACTTGTTAATTCCTTTCTTTTGGAAGCAGAACCCCAACCCATTGAATTGCAACCTTTTGTGTTTGTTTCAAGTAAGTGGTTAATGGTTATTGTGGTAACCTTTATTTCCATTTCCTTCTTATATTACTTTGGCCCAAGCCGGCGAACCAAATGGAAATTTTTCTCTGCAGGATCTACCCTGGCTACCTTACTTACCATTATGTCTTCACTGGGCTTCACTTATTTTATGGACCATTTTGCTCAGCTAAATAAGTTTTTTGGATCCATTGGTGCCCTGGTAGCTTTGATGTTGTGGTTAAATTTCAATGCACTTTCCCTGCTTATTGGCTTTGAACTCAATGCATCCATTAACAATGCCCAGCAAAAAGGATTGTTAAAAATTGAACCCGAGCACTAATTCTCATTGCTTATCCCCTTTTTGTTTTAGCAGCATTAATACCATGAACATATTTTTATTATCAGTGTTCCACAAAAGATTGCAACTGGGCTAAAAAAATGAAGAAATTCTTTAACATACGACGCGATTATTCCAACCAATCGTTGAATTTTAACGACCTAAACGCAGATCCATTGATTCAATTCGATAGTTGGTTTCGTGCTGCACAAAAAATTGAACCGCATGAGCCGAATGCCTTTGTTTTGGGAACCAGCACAAAAACCGGACGTAATTCCAGTCGTTTTCTTTTGCTGAAAGCATACGACGATGAAGGATTTATTTTCTTTACCAACTACGAAAGCCGTAAAAGCAAACAGATAGCTGAAAATCCTTACGGTGCCATGGCTTTTTACTGGCCGGTGCTGCAGCGGCAGGTGCGTATCGAGGGGAAAATAACCAACCTCCCGAAAAAACAATCGGATGAGTATTTTCATGTTCGCCCCGATGGAAGTAAAATAGGTGCATGGGCATCGCCACAGAGCGAACCAATTCCGAATAGAGAGTATCTTGAAAAACTAAAAAAAGAATATGAAGATAAGTACTCCCAATTTAGAATTCCCCGACCCGAATATTGGGGAGGATATAAATTAGTACCTGATTTAATAGAATTCTGGCAGGGAAGAGCTGACAGATTGCACGACAGATTTGAATATCGGCTACTTGATGGTGTCTGGATAAAAGAAAGGCTCGCTCCATAAAAACCTGCTTAGCGAGCCACTTCCTGCACATGGTAAGAATTAATTTACAGACCGGCAACATATACATGATGTCGCCGGAATAATTAAAACGTTGATTGATTTTTGAT
>DNTK01000260.1 GCA_003508755.1 Bacteroidales bacterium
AACTTGCTACTGCCAACCTCGACTTTGTTTCTGTTACAGCCATGGATGTGTATGATAATTTAAACACCGAGTCGTATCCTATTTCTTATATCGAAACGGAGGCCCCAATGGTTGAGATGATTTCTCCCGTTGCTGGAACTGCAGGTGTAATTCAACTCGAAGCTGGCGATAATACACTTTACATCGAAGGACGGGTAATCGATAAAAGTCACATTGTTTCCATCAAAGTTGATGAGGTAAATGCCAGTTTTACCCCTAGCGATTACAATCCGAAGTTTACAGCTACCATTGATATTCAAAACAGGAAGAACCTGACTATAACGGCTACCGATGCCTTTGGCAACGAAACACAGAAAGTGTTTGAATTTGCGAAGGATGGTTATTTGCTTTCTGACAACAATCCCATGGGAAAAACCTGGGTGGTTGTCATTGAAAATACCCAATATCAGGAGTTTACAAACCTTTCGGCACCTGCCAGGGACATCAAATTGCTAACAGCTGCACTCGATCGTTACCAGGTGAGTAAAATCCTGCATAAGAAAAATATGACTAAGCGTGAGCTTGAACGTTTCTTTGCCATTGATTTACGCGATCTAATCATCAGTAACCAGGTAAATTCATTGCTTATCTGGTATGCGGGTCATGGTGAGAATGTGAATGATATTGGATATTGGATTCCTACCGATGGCAGGCAGGGCGATGAATACAGTTTTTATAATATCAATGCATTAAAAGCATCGTTGTACAGTTACCAATCATTAACACACACATTGGTTGTGAGTGATGCCTGTCATGCCGGCGAAAGTTTTACCATTGCCATGCGAGGTTCTAAAAACAGCCTGGCTACCTGTAACGATTTAAGCTTAATAACCAGCAAATCTGCTTTGGTCTTAACTTCTGCATACCGTGAACCAGCACTTGATAATTCCTACTTTGCCCGTACCTTCGCAAATGCATTGGCAAACAATCCTGCCGATTGCATTCCTATTGATGCCATTGCCGAGCGCATTACTATTGTAATGAATAAAAACACTGCTCAAAAGCCAGTTTTTGGAAGGATTTCAGGTCTTGAAGATCACAATGGAACGTTCTTTTTTGTCACGAAGTAATAAAGACGCATAGCTTCAAAATCGCAGAACAGCACAAGAAAAAAGAGTTTCAATAAACAGATTTATAATGAATAGCTAATAAGTACATTTGGCGACAATCTGGGCCAATATCACAGTCTTCGCAACAAATCATACCGCACGATTTCACACAAAATTTTATTATTTACCAGAAATATTTGAGGCAGGAGCATTGAAAATTATCTTGTTTACTTATTCTCTTCTGCAGGCTGCCTATATGGCTTTTGAGAGAATACTTTTTTTCACAAAACTCTTGGCAGACTTATATATTCCTGCCGCATCAATTCCGCAATCGCGCCAAAGTTCCTGTTGTGTTCCATGATCGATAAACTTATCAGGAATACCAAGAATCCGAACGTGCGACAGGTAATCGTGTTGCGCCATAAATTCCAGTACAGCACTTCCAAAACCTCCTGTTACCGTGCCATCTTCAACGGTTAGAACGTATTTATGTTTTTTAAAGATGCTGTGCAATTGTTCTTCATCCAGAGGTTTTACAAAGCGCATATCATAAAAATCGCAATCGATTTGGTCTTTTTTAAGCATGCCAACGGCCTCTTCGGCGAAATTACCGATGTGACCAATGGAGAGTATAGCCAAATCATCGCCCTTACATACTTGTCTGGATTTCCCAGGAATAATTTCTTCCATGGGGGTTTGCCATTCCTTCAACACGCCTTTACCTCGCGGATAGCGAATGGAGAAAGCACCATATTTGCCCAACTGAGCCGTGTACATCATATTCCGCAGTTCCTGCTCATTCATAGGGGCAGCTACAATAATATTCGGAACACTTCGCATGAATGCCAGATCAAACACACCATGGTGTGTTGCCCCATCCGCGCCAACAAGTCCACCGCGATCGAAACAAAAAACAACATTAAGTTTTTGCAGTGCCACATCGTGAATAATCTGATCGTAGGCACGCTGAGCGAACGAGGAATAGATATTGCAAAACGGAACCAATCCCTGACTGGCTAGTCCGGCTGAAAAGGTTACAGCATGCTGTTCAGCAATACCAACATCAAATGTTCTCTCAGGCAGTTCATCCATCATTATTTTCAATGAACAACCAGTAGGCATGGCAGGTGTAATGCCAATAATTTTCTCATTTTTTCTTGCCAGTTCAAGCAGGGTATGACCAAAAACCTCCTGGTAAAGAGGGGGTTCAGGATTATCGGAGGATACTTTAAATATCTCGCCGGTTTCTTTATTAAACTTGCCTGGGGCATGAAACTGGGTTTGATTCAGCTCTGCTTGTTTAAATCCTTTTCCTTTTTTGGTGAGCACATGCAAAAGTTTCGGACCGGGAATACTTTTTAAATCTTCGAGCAGGCGGGCAATGTGCACAACATCGTGCCCGTCAACCGGACCAAAATAGCGGAAGTTAAGCGATTCGAACAAATTGCTTTGCCTTAGCATGGCCGATTTTACACCACTTTCGAGCTTTTGCGCATATTCCCTTGCATGAGGGGCAATTTTATTGATTTTTCCGAATAGGTTCCAAAGTTCGTTTTTTACTTTGTTGTAGGTGCGCGATGTAGTAATATCAACGAGGTATTCTTTTAGCGCACCAACAGCCGGATCAATAGCCATGTTATTGTCATTCAGAATAACCAGCATGTCGTTATCGGACGAACCAGCATTGTTTAATCCCTCAAATGCAAGTCCTCCGGTTAAACTGCCATCGCCAATTACAGCGGCCACATTTCTTTTTAATCCTTGCTTTTTATCGGCAATAGCAATGCCTAGTGCTGCAGAAATGGAGGTTGATGAATGTCCAACACCAAAGGCATCGAACTCACTTTCGCTCATTTTCGGAAAACCGCTTATGCCTTTATACTTACGATTAGTGTGGAATACATCACGTCTTCCGGTTAGTATTTTATGACCATAGGCCTGGTGACCCACATCCCAAATAATCTTATCAAAAGGGGTATTGTAGGCGTAATGCAGGGCAACTGTCAGCTCTACTACACCGAGGCTGGCACCAAAATGTCCCGGATTTGTCGAAACAACATCAATAATAAACTGGCGAAGTTCATTGCTTACCTGAACGAGTTCTTCGATGTTTAGCTTCTTTAAATCGTTGGGTGAGTTGATAGTATTTAATAATTCGTACCCTGCAGTCATTCAATATTTTCTAACAATTAAAATTGCACAAAGTTAATAATTTATCTCCAGATAGTTTGAGCAGATATCTGTCATGTTGTAATTTCACCACACAATAAAAACAAATTTATGTCCGATTTATTGATAATTCCTTCAATAATTTAAACTATTTAACATATGTACATAAGCAGATATATTTCGCTTTACCTAGTTGCTGGATTATTGCTGACTTCCTGCGTTTCATCTAAACTTTTCCAGGAGTCGCAGGAACAGATAAGTAAAACACAGCTTGAGAGAGATGAGTTATTCGAAGAGAATGAACGCCTGACAGTTGAAAACGCTGAACTAAAAGCAAAGAAGGAAGAACTTAATCAAGAAATAGAGCGCACTGTAAAATCACATGCAGAAGAAGCCGCAGAGATGAAACGCTTAAAAAGTGAGTATCAGCAGCTCAATAAACGATACAACGAGTTAAATGAAACCCACCAGGCATTGGTTAATGGAAGTGATGCCGAAGCACGCAGGCTCATGCAGCAATTAGAAGTTACTCAAAACGATTTATATGGCCGCGAAGATCAGCTGAATGTTCTTTCAGAGAAACTCAATGACGAGCGGATAGAATTAAAGCGCTTAACTGATGAGCTAGAAGCCCGTAACAGAAGGCTCATGGAACTGGAAGATAAGCTGAATGAAAAGGATGCTGCGGTGGATGCCCTCAAGCAGAAAGTAAGTGCAGCCTTAATGGGTTTTGAAGGGCAGGGACTTACTGTGACCAAGAAGAATGGTAAAATTTATGTTTCGCTCGAAGAGCAACTATTATTCGGCAGTGGCAGTACCACAGTGGATGCCAAAGGTGTTTCAGCCCTGAAAAAACTGGCAGCCGTTCTTGAGCAGAATCCTGATATCAATATCACTGTGGAGGGGCATACCGATGATGTTCCCGTAGTGCCTGGCTCGCAGTTGGTCGACAACTGGGATTTAAGTGTTCGTCGCGCTACCTCTATTATTCGAATACTTACAGAGAATTCTTCGATAAATCCAAAGCGTTTGACAGCTAGTGGCAGGGGTGAGTATATGCCTGTTAATACAGCCAAATCGGCCGAAGCTCGACAGAAGAACCGCCGAACGGAAATTATATTAACCCCCAACCTCGATGATTTATTTGAGATTCTGGAGAATTAGCTAAAAGATTGAAGCAGAGGAATGAAGGAATGTCGGTTAATCCGTTATCCAACATTCCATGTTTCCATTATAAAGGCTTAGTTGAGCCCGAACCCACCGAATTGGCATTTATTAGTGGTTTGCCTTTGTAGCGCACACTGCCGCTTCCCACAATATTGGTTTCAAGTTGGTCAGTCACCCAAACTTTAGCCGAACCAGAGCCGGTAATATCTACTGCGGCGCTGTTTGCTTCAAAAGCAGCAGCATCAATATCACCTGAGCCCGTAATTGTAATTTCCAGTTCATTGGTTGCTTTACCCATCAACTTAATATCTCCGGAACCGGTCACTGTAGCATCTGCCTTGGTGGTATGCAGGTCCTTAAAAACGATATCACCGCTTCCACTTATCGAAAGGTAGATGCTCTCTGTTTTTACTGTTTTGCCAGCAAGCACATCACCGGAACCTGCCAGGTCAATACCTTTGAGGGCAGGTAGTGTTACATATACCTTTACATCGTTAAAGGAGCGGGTATAGCTTTTCGTTTTTATTATCAGCACATCGTTTTTTACTTCGGTGATAATACGCTCCAGGTCCTTTTGGTCGCCCACAAGTTTTAAGGAGTAGTTTGGTCCCTGCTCAATAAACAAATCGCCGGAAATACTAAAACTGATTTTTTCAAAGTTTTTAAGATTTCGGGTATCTTCTTTCTGGCCGTGCACCTGAAGAGAGGTTAAAGAAAAGATTAGGATTAGAATCCACGCTAG
>DNTK01000398.1 GCA_003508755.1 Bacteroidales bacterium
GTACGACTATTTGCTGATGCAGCCAATGCGAAAACAAAACTTGAAAATGGCTTCGACCTGACAGATTATGACCAGCGTAGTTTAGACTTCGCAAAAGATTATTCTGATAAATTGCTTGCCATTGATGTAAATATCGAAGTTAATGAAATGCTTGATACAGGCTGGAACTTATTCAACAAGCATTTTAAACCTGAGGAGGTGGGCATTAAACAAGAGCTTGTTGAAAATTACTGGCCCAAAAGCTAGATGAAAGATTTTTAGATAAAAGGCTTTAGACGAAAATGTCCAAAATCTAAGATCTATTAATCTCTTAATCTATTAATTATTAAAAAACATGGCAATAAAATTCCAATATAATAAAACGGCATTGCAACAGCTTGAGAAACAACTCAAGGTGCGTGTTCGTGCATTGCCAACCATTAAAAACAAAGAATCGGCACTTCGGATCGAGGTAAAGCGTGCAAAAGACGAAAGCAAACGCCTGGATGAGGAATTAAAGAAAGCCATAGAATCGTACGATAACATGGTTGCCCTGTGGGGTGAGTTTGATACCTCCCTTATTCGAATAGCAGATGTAAACCTGAGTGCAAAGAAAATTGCCGGTGTTTACACTCCTGTGCTGGAATCCATCGAATTTGAACAAGCCGAGTTTAGCGTTTTTAATATGCCTAAATGGTATTTGGGCGGTATAGCTATTATCAAGAAAATGGTCGAAATTGCGATTAACCGAGAGGTATTCACCCGGAAAATGCACCTGCTTGACCACGCACGTAAAAAGACCACCCAAAAAGTAAATCTTTTTGAAAAGGTTCAGATTCCTGGCTACGAAGACGCCATAAGGAAGATAAAACGGTTTATGGAAGACGAAGACAACCTTTCTAAATCAGCTCAAAAGATTGTAAAAACCAGACAACAAGAGGAGGCATCGTTATGATAGTGCCGATGAAAAAATATTCGTTCCTGGTTTATCACAAGGAGTACGAAAAATTCCTGAGTAACTTACAGGAATTAGGTGTCCTCCATGTTATCGAGAAAGAACTTGATGATTCCGAAAACGAGGAGCTACGTGAGAAATATGCGCTCTTGAACAACCTCAACAAAGCTATTAAGTTTCTGGAGAAAAGAGCGGTAGAAGAACCAGAATCAAGCGCTGAGACTGATGGAATTAAGATATTGCATGAACTTAATTCCATGCTCCAAAAAACCGAGGAATACCACCAGAAACTTGCTGCTCTTCGCAAGGATATAACCGCCCTGGAGCCATGGGGTAATTTTGAATGGGACAGTGTGAAGAAACTGAGTGAAGCTCGAATAACACTTCGGTTTTTCCAGGCCCCCCAGCGCAAGTTCGAGGAAGAAATAATCGACAACTACTACCTTGAGGAAATAAACAACCTGGGTGGGCACATTTACTTTGTATTGGCTCAGCGAAATGGAGAAATCATTGAAATTGATGCTGAGGAAATGCACTTGCCCGAGCGCACACTCGATGAGTTACTAAAACAGGAACAGGAAATCCTTGCCATTCAGGAAAAAACCGAAGAGGTTTTTGACCTTTTTGCTGCCAGGCACCTGGATCTTTTGAAAACATCAAAAGAGAAGATAACAGGTGAGCTCTCTTTTGATAAAGTGAAGTTGAGCACAGAACATAAAGCCGAAAATAAGCTGATGATTCTGGAAGGGTGGACGCCCATTGACAAGGAAAAAGAGTTAGAGGCTTACCTCGAGAAAACAGGAGTTTATTACGAGGCAGTAGCTCCAAAGACAGAGGAAACTCCGCCTATAAAACTCAAGAATAATCGCTTTGCAAAGTTATATGAAGCCATTGGAGAACTCTATACCTTTCCCAATTATGGCGAATTGGATTTAACACCCTTTTTTGCTCCTTTCTACATGTTGTTCTTCGGGTTTTGCCTGGGAGATGCAGGCTATGGACTATTAATAACCCTGGGCACCCTCTATGGTCTTACGAAGGTGAAAAAGAGATTTAAACCTTTGTTAAAACTAGGCATGTTTTTAGGGCTTGCTACAACCTTTATGGGAATTGTTGGAGGAACCTTCTTTGGAATAATGCTTCATCCTGAAAACTTTGAAGCTGGGAGAACATTTAGCCCCTGGATTACCAAATACCAACAATTTATACTTAGTAGTGATAACTTAATGCAAATTGCCCTGCTTTTAGGATATATTCAGGTTGTTTTTGGCATGTTCCTCAAGGCTGCAAACCGCGTTAGATTGCAAGGTTTTAAATACGCAGTATCCCAGTTTGGTTGGAACTTAATTGTATTGGTATCACTGCCAGCTTTTGCTTTAGGAAAATTTGAAATCATAAGCAATGCTGACCTCAGCATGAAGGTGGCCATGATATCTTTTATCATAGGAGCAGTTCCTGCATTCTTCTACAATACACCTGGAAAAAACCCCCTCCTGAACCTGGGTGTTGGAGTCTGGGATACCTACCAGGTAGCATCGGGCCTGCTGGGTGATGTGCTTTCCTACATCCGGCTTTTTGCACTGGGCTTATCAAGTGCCATATTAGGGAATGTATTTAATCAATTGGCCATGCAATCGAGCGAGGGTGTTGGGGGCATTTTTGGTATTCTTGTTATGATACTGATTCTTGCCTTTGGCCACGGATTAAATTTCTTCATGGCGGCGCTGGGTTCCTTTGTGCACCCCTTGCGTTTGACCTTTGTGGAGTTTTATAAAAACGCCGGATTTATGGGTGGAGGAAAAAAATACGAACCTTTTAGAAATTAATACTTAACGAAATAAATTAAACAAACTAATAAATCAATAAAATTATGGAAGCAATTGTATTAGCTTATATCGGTCTTGGATTAATGGTAGGTCTATCTGGTATAGGTAGTATTTATGTGGTATCAATTAGTGGTAATGCAGCCGTTGGTGCCATGAAAAAAGATCCGGAATCGTTCGGTAACTACATGGTTCTTTCTGCTCTTCCAAGTACACAGGGGTTATATGGCTTTGTAGGCTATTTTGTAATGAGCGGAAGTATTGCTAATGATTGGATAACCGCGGCAGCAATTTTTGGAGCTGGTTTAGCCATGGGACTAGCCGGTTTATTCTCTGGTATTCGCCAGGGGCAGGTTTGTGCCAACGGTGTTGCAGCTTTCGAATCAGGTCATAAAGTATTTGGTAACACCATGATTTTAGGTGTATTCCCCGAGCTTTATGCGATTCTTGGTCTTCTTGTGGTGATTCTGATTAATGGTGCTATCCCTGGATTACTTGCTTCAGTAGCAGGATAAAATATTAAACACGATAACTTTTTAATCCCCGTTAAATTTTCTAATTTTTCGGGGATTTTTTTCACTTAATACCTTCGTACTATGACTGACTGGCTATTGT
>DNTK01000400.1 GCA_003508755.1 Bacteroidales bacterium
ATGGATACATACCAAAAATAGAATCCCCGATTAATCGACCTGATGTTTGGGATAGTGATAATGATTGTCTCTTTTTCGATGCGGAAGAAGCGACAAAGGAGCAGGCAAATTTCATCCGGAAAGTACGCAGTTCCATGAAATATATTATTGATAATGATGGAATCGCCTTTTTGAAGGAAAGTAATCCGGAAGATGTAGAAGACACTTATAAGGCGGTTACAATGGATGCTGATTATTATGTAGAATCAACCTCGTTAGAAGAAATTGAAGCCATACGCAAGCAGGGTGTTCGCTCTTACATTTTTTCTGTCCCAAAAGATTACTTGCACGCCAATATCAATACACTTCTGAAATCCGAAGACCATGCTTCGGCCTTGAAAGAAGTATTAAAATCTATTCATCCGTGGTCAACCCTAAAATATGGTTTTACTGCTTCGGCAACCATCGTTCGATTATATACTCAAACAATTGATCAAAGGGTAGGAGCCAATCTTGAAGTCCAGATACTTTCCCCAATGACTGTAGGAAGCCTGGGTACACGCAACCTCAATCAGCTCATTCAATCCACCATAAATAATGATAGCAATAGTCCGTCTATACAAATGGGAGAACGGGTTTTTAGATTGGGTGATCGGGTGATCCAACGAAGAAACAACTACGATCTGGAAGTTTTCAATGGTGAT
This sequence comes from Bacteroidales bacterium, assembly GCA_003508755.1. GTDB lineage: Bacteria > Bacteroidota > Bacteroidia > Bacteroidales > UBA10428 > UBA10428. The sequence continues at coordinate 684 of DNTK01000400.1, forward strand.
ATCGGAATAATAAACTCGATTGATAATCAGGAAATGAAGTTGGCTGTTTCATTCACCTCTGGTAAGGAAACCAGAATTGTTTATTATGAGAAACAGGATATCATAGATCTGGATTTAGCCTATGCCATTACCATACATAAGTCACAGGGGAGTGAATTTGATGTAATTATCATCCCGGTGGTGATGCAGCATTTCACCATGTTGTATCGAAATCTGATCTATACAGCACTTACCCGTGCCAAAAAAATGGCAATTTTTGTAGGGACAAGGAAGGCCTTTGGGATAGCGGTAAAGAATATCGATAACAAGGCTAGAAAAACTATGCTCAAAGATCTCTTGCTTGAATGAGTTTAGTTTATTGCGGGATCAAACTCTTTGATTACCCAGGTAAGTATTGGCAATGGCATGGATATCATCAATAGTTTTTCTTTTGCCGGTTTTCAACCATTCTATCAATTCCTGTTGGTCAAAGTAGAGCTTCTTGCCTTTTTTGAAATAGGGGATATGTTTTTGAGAACATTTTCCATAGAGCGTAGCTTTTGCAATTCCAATGAATGCCGCAGCCTGGTCAACATCAAGAAAAGTATCAGTTTGAGTCTTATTGTTTGAGGCGTTTTGAATAATTGCTTTTTGGACAGCACTTTCGATGAGTTGTTGAATTTCAGCTTTTGATATCGTGGTAATAATAATTTCGTTCATGATTGTTTTGGTTGGTTATTGAACATCACAAACCAACCAGAAGCAACTCAAAAGATCAATGGGGATTTTACCCCAATTTTATGGGGATATTGCTGTAATTTTATCCAAAATGGCAGTTTATTTAGTATGATATGCAATTGTAATTCAAAATACGAGGACGTCATATGACTACCAATTCAATAAATCTTGGTTGCTAAAAATCGAACAATGATTGTGCAAATTGTTTTTTTGTTTCGTTGGTGAAGCCAGCGAAATATGTCTGGGTAGTTTTTAGATCACTATGGCCTAATGCTTCACTCATAAATTCAAGAGAGGCTCCTTTATTCACTGACATTGTTGCAAATGTATGCCTTGCCCAATAGGTACTTATTTCACTAGGAAGATTATTTTGTTCAGCTAGATTTTTTACATGCTGATTTATAAAGCGGGTAAAAATCTTGACTTTGGACTTAATTTGCTCGGGTGTCATTTCTTTTTCGAGGATATTAAATACATAGTCATCTTCCTTACCATTTTTCCTATGGTACTTTTTAATGACGTGATTACTGTAATCATTAAGAAAAGTTGTAATCGTTTTACTCCCTCTATTGGTGTCCTTGGGTTTTTCACGAATAAACTCAATCCTGTCATGATGGAGGTTTTTAAATTTTAAAATAGCAATGTCATGAATATTCATTCCATTTAGTGCATAGCTCAAAAACCAAAAATCCTTGGCTTTTTCCTGCTGAGGTATTTGAGGCTCAGAATGAAATAATATATTAAGCTGAGATTGATTTAGCGCTTTTTTTGTACTTCCTCCCCTAGGTATTACATATTTATTTTTACCAAATGGATAGTAGTCCCTGGAAATGTTTTTAAGTTCTATTGCTGCATTAAAGAGGTGACTCAATGGGCGCAGATAAATTCCAATAGTCGTTTTTGATTTGCCCTCCTTAAGCATATACGATTCATAGTTTTCCAGCCATTCTTTGTTTATTTCAACAAATCGTAATGCTTCGATCTTTTTAGACCTGGACTCAACAAATTTTTTTAGAGAATTTAGGCTGCAACTGTAGGAGTCAGCCGTACCTATTTTTCCAGCACTTTTCAAGCGACTGATTTTTTCGTTGTAGTGAGTGATAATATTTTGAACTGCATTTCTATCTCGAAAGTATTTCCGCTCAAAGCTATCAAAAGTGAATGTCTCTAATTCTCTTAACACATCCTCCGCATCGCTTTCGTATTTATTGAGTTTTATCTTTATCTCTTTAAGATCTCTGGAAAGTCTTTCATTTTCTTTAGGATAAAAAATTCTTTGATAATCTTCCTCTGTCAAATCTATATCGAGCTTAAATCTTTTATCCTTCTTCAACACTGAGTCATATACCCTAAGCCTGACAGGAAAAAGGGGCTTTCTATCATTGTTTTTTTTACTTCGTCTTTTGTCGATTACGATGGAAACATGAGTGCTCATATGGTTGATGTTTTAAGGTTGTTTAAAATGTGCCCGCGATGTGCCCACGAAAATACGAAAAATATGCATACTAACAATAAACAACAATAGGCTTAAATAGCTAAAAAAGGCCTTTAATAAGAATTTGGATAATATTTGCCTACTATCGAAAAGCAATTTTTATGACTACGAATCAGGAGGTTGG
>DNTK01000494.1 GCA_003508755.1 Bacteroidales bacterium
ATGTATTTAAGGTATTGATAATTCATTTTTATACATATATTATATATATAATTTACGAAGTAAAAGATCTGCCTTACAACCAATTTGAGAAGAACGGCATGAGCAAGCGGGAGGTGCTGGCTATGCCATCTGAAGATTTGAAGGCCTTACTCATTGCCAAAATACAAATCGTCAAATTAAAAAGTCAGATAGCAGATCAAATCGCTCAGGAGAAGCTGAGCGTTGAGCGATTTCCAGAAAAACAAATTCGATAAGTTGCATATGGTCTATGAATACCTTACAAGCCTACGTTCCGCATGCAGGTGGAGGACATCGTTGAAGTATTCTCTCAAATGAAGGAAGATCTAGAATGTGAGAAGCGCAGCATGCAGCGCATCTGGGAACAGCGCCAAAAGCAAATCGAAAAAGTCATCACCAACACCATCGATATGTACGGATCCATCAAAGGCATTGCCGGAAATGCCATTGGTACAGTGAAGGCTTTGGAGCTTGGGGGTGGGGAGGGGATTGAATAGATAATAAGTTACTTTTTAATATTTAAAAAATGGCAGAATTTTTAAGAACAACCCAACTTAATTCGGACTATCTGATTTAATTGAACAAGCAGATGAGTATCTGATTTTGATATCTCCTTTTATCCGATATAACCCTAATGTCAAATCTTTGCTTTACGACACGAAGAATAATCCTAAAAAGGGAAGCCTACATTTTCGGGGAAGGCTACACCACCATTGATTCTCTAATCTTTGGTCTTTTCAGGTTTTAATTTATTTAGCGCATTTAAGACAATTATATGGTAACAAATTCTTTTATGTAATTTCTTCCGACTTACCTGACTAATGTAAAGACTCAGAACTGTCAATATTATGAAAAGGATACCAAGTTTGTAATTTGAGCCAAAAAAACTCAATATTCCTGTTATGGGGAATACAACATATAGATTTCTGAAAAAATCTGCCGGTGCAATAATTCTATTAATATCTGCCATTGCCTCAGGAGAGGTGGCAATTAGCACGGATCGACACCATTGGTAGATACTTATTCCCTTTGAATCTGATAAATGACCTATTCTATTTCGGATTTCCATTGCCTTATGCCATAAATCATCATGCAATTTGATCCAGGTATTAGTACTCCAAGACTTGTCAATTTTTTCAGCAAAAAATGAAATTACATGACCAATAAAAAAAGAGAAAAAGAAAAATGCCACCCATTGCCCATATCCACTTAACTGAAGTGTCCCATTTACATAAGTTGAATAATTGACATATATCATATAGGACAGGATACCTCCAGGAATAATTATTGCGAAGAAGTCGACTATACTTATAAAAATATCTGATGGTTTATACATGAATCTTTAATTTAAGGATGGTTGATTTCATGTCTGAATTTGATCTTGATATGTAATGAAACAATCTAAAAGATTTTTTATTGAATTAAAAGGTCGTTTAAGCCAAAAGAAAAAAATATCTATGCAGTTATTAAATGTATCTGGTTGGAATATTATTTAAGGATAGATTCTTTTATTAAAAACAGAATAGTTAGTTATCAATTATTTGGAGCCTCTCTAAATTTTTGTGTGATGACGTTGATCACCAATAAATTGAAAGAAGATTATCCCAGTTTAATAATCATCAACAATGAGCTTCGTGCATTTCCTGGGAATACGATATTTTTCTAGTTCAGTGAAGGTGGTTGCCAGGCATGAATTTCAATCTCGAAGTCCTTTTCTTTTGGTAATGGAGTAATAAACTTCTTTTGTAATTCCTTATACTGCTCAATTGCATCAATTGGTGCCCCGTAATATTCTATTAAAATAGCGAGGGCTAATTGCGCTGATCCGTTACTATTTTCCCCCCACGCAAAACCATCAGGGTTAAGATTCAAATAGCCTTGTGATTCCTTCGGAAATAATGGTACTCTATCCAGATAAACATTCCCAGACTTTGCAATTCCTTTAATGTCCCAACCGGGGAATGGGAGAAAATCCCTCGCCTTTAGGCGAAGACTTTAGTTTGATGTTTAACTTAGCGAAATGGAGAATTATCGCAAGACTTCGCACAGTCTATATGATATCAAGTACCATATAGTCTGGATAACAAAATACCGAAAGCAAGTATTAGTTGGAGAGGTTGCAAAGCGTACCCGGGAGCTAATAAGGCAAATATGTAAAGGTTTGGATGTAGAGATAATAAGTGGTCATGTGTCGAAAGATCATATACATTTGTTTGTTTCGGTTCCGCCTCATCTATCTGTAAGTGATTTAGTAAAGAAGATAAAGGGGAAGAGTTCTTGGAAAATAATGTCCGAATTCAAGACTATCTCGAAGCAGTTTTGGGGGCGTCATTTTTGGGGGCGGGGATATTTTGTTGCAAGTTCCGGTAATGTCACTGATGAGGTCATCATGGAATATATAAGAAACCAGGATATAGAAACAAAAGACGATAATTTTAGAATTGGGGAGGAGAAGTCGTCATCTGACGACTAACCTTCCAACCCACCAGCTTGTAGCTGGTGGTAGTTTAGTTTTCATAAACGTTACTTATTTTAATTTCAGACCTACTTGGTCTGTGTTTCTTTGGTGGATACTCGCCAAATAGAGCCCTTTTAATTTCGTAAATTTCTGGTAGTTCGAAATCAAGCTTCGGTTTGATAATATTAAGTGCACCACCTCGTCCTCGTCTGTGACGAGGATGAAAATGGAAGAAATTATTTGAAATGCAGATCGGATACTAAGCAAAAAGCTTTTAAAGAAATAATTTGGATATACTCCGTGCAATAGCGGATCGGAAGAAGGGTTTATACAGTGCGCCTTGATCATAAAAACGAAGAAATCCTTCACCACTTGTTCGCAAACATCCCACCAACTCATCAAAGCACCTGGATCAGGTACCACTAACAGCTTTGATGCCGGAGGTGGCGCTAGCCAGGCTGTCATGATACATGATACTTATCGAACCCCTCCTAAAAAATGTATCATAAACATTTTCATCTTTATCATTCATGCAATTAGAATTTTATCTATGACAAGCATTGCGTACCTTATGAAACCAGATGAAATACATGTTTAAATTTTTAAAACTCCCCTCTTCATGAAACATCTCCTGATATTATTGAGCGTCATCACCTTCTTATCCTGTTCTAATTCCAAAGAAAAACAACAGCAGGAATTACAAGCCAGGATTTCCCGTATCGAGAATAGCATCCAACCCACGCTGCAAATTGATGGCGAAGAAGTGCCTACCTATTCCATTGAGGATCGCCTGAAAGCGCTTGGTATCCCAGGCATAAGCATCGCGGTAGTCAACGATGGTAAGGTAGAATGGGCCAAAGGGTATGGAGTGGCTGATAGCAGTGCAAACCGCATGGTGGATTCTTTAACCATGTTTCTGGCAGGATCGATCAGTAAACCGGTTTCCGCGATAAGGGCCCATCAGCTGGTGGAAGAGGGGAAGATGAGCCTGGATGAAAATATCAATAATTACCTCACCTCATGGAAAGTGCCCGACAATGAATTTACGACCAAAGAAAAGGTGACATTGCGCAGAATACTCAACCATACCGCCGGTCTCACGGTTTGGGGCTTTCCCGGATATGATAAAGGAGATACCATCCCGACGGTTGTAGAGGTACTGGATGGAAAAGGGAACACTGATTCGGTCAGGGTATATAAGGAACCCGGAGAGAGCTGGATGTATTCAGGTGGAGGATACACGATTATCCAATTGGCCATAACGGATGTTGACGGAATGCCCTTCCCGGAAACCATGCAACAACATATATTGGATCCACTGGGTATGAGGGAGAGCACATTTGAAAATCCACTACCAGTAGCCTATCATGCCATTGCGGCTACAGGGTATCGCGGTAACGGAGATGAGGTGGAGGGCAAATGGCCCATCTATCCGGAGATGGCGGCTGCCGGTCTCTGGACTACGCCATCCCAGCTTATCCAATATGCCATCGAGATCCAGAAAATCCATCAAACCAAAACAGACGGCATCCTGAAATATGAGACCGTAGAAGAAATGCTCACGCCCGGAATGAGTGATCATGGTTTGGGCCCCGGAATCGGTGAATTTACTTTTGGTCACGGTGGCGCCGACGAGGGATTCAGAGCCGATCTTACGGCTTGGAAGGACACCCCCAATGCACTGGTGATTATGGTGAATTCGGACAATGGCAGCATCATCAGTGAAGTAAAGCTGGCTATTGCCAGGGAATATAACCTGCCTGGAATCGAAGCGAACATTAAAAAAGTGGTTCAGCTCCCGACAGAAAGTTTAGAGAAATATACCGGAAAGTATAAGATAGAAGACCTGGGTGAACTGGAAATTTTTGAGTTGAAAGGGCACCTTGGCGCTTATGCAGATTTTATTGGGGATACAATACAACTTTTGGCAGAGAGCGACACACTGTTCTTCGAAAAATCCGATGGAACTTCATTCAATTTTTCTATACAAGGGGATTCTGTCATGGGATTTGAAGTGGATAGGTTTACCGCTGAGCGGGTGGAGTAGGATAGGTAAAATCAATCTATTTTCAAAGGTTGACATTTTATTAATATTTGTATATTAGTATTTGAACCAATGGAATTAAGAACCATCAACTATGATTCTATGCTATATTGTATCATTTGAATTGATCAGTTCTGGTGTGAAGTAAGCCTTGCAGATTTGATCACAGAAATTCGCATACCACTATTTCCATTAAATCAATTTATTGATCATTTTTATTATTACACAGGATTCAATCCCCAACATTTTGTAGACCGGTTTTTACCAGATGGTGATGTTCAAATCATTTTTGATCTGACCGATTATCCTAAATATATTTATGACAATGAGACGCTGAAGGAAATTCAATCTTGCAAAAAAGTATGGTTCTCAGGTTTTCGAACAGAGCCCATAACAATACCTTCCGGGAAGGAGAGTGAAATGCTTATTGTTCAGTTTAAAAAGGGGAAAGCTTATCCCTTTGTCATTGAACCAATGCAAAATCTCAAAAATTTCGTTGTAGATGCCGAATTGGTGCTTAATCCGGAGATTTTAAACATACGCGATAATCTGTTGAATACACCGGAGCCCTCAGAAAAACTCCTTGTTCTTGAACAGAAATTATTGGATTGTTATTATAGTCAGTTAAGTGAAAATCCATTTGTCGATTTTGCTGTTGCAGCTATTACTGCATCTCCCGACCAATGCAGCATAAAATCAATTGCTGAAAATGCCGGATACTCTCAAAAGCATATCATCAAAATTTTTAAAGAACATGTTGGAGTCACCCCGAAAGAGTTTTTAAGAGTAATCCGATTTCAAAAGGTCATTCAACAGATAGAACTGCAAAAATCTGTCGATTGGTCTGCCATTGCCTACGATTGCGGATATTATGACCAATCCCATTTTATCTCAGATTTCAAATTATTTTCAGGTTTTACCCCAAACGTATATATGGCTAATCGGGGTGAAATCCTTAATTATGTTCCAATAAAATAGTGTAGGTAAAATTTTTCCCATCATTAGATAAAAAGGATATGTTATTTCGGCAGAAACTAAAAATAAAAACATATGGAAAACATGATTATAAACCATTGGGCTGTACTGCTCTGCGCCGTCTTCAACCTCATTCTGGGAGCGATTTGGTATTCCCCGGCACTCTTTTATAATGCCTGGAAACAGGAAAATAAATTAACAGATGAACAAATTAAACAATCCAATCCGACCAAAACCTATGGTATTACTTTTCTTTTGGCATACCTGATGTCATACAACCTTGCATTTTTTCTGGGTGACGCAAAGACAGATTGGCAATGGGGTTTGACAGCAGGTTTTCTGGCAGGTTTTGGCTGGGCGGCGGCAATATTTACCGTGATCGCTTTATTTGAGCAAAAAAGCTGGAAGTACATTTCAATCAATGGATTGTATATCATTATATACTTTACGGTAATAGGTTTTATACTGG
>DNTK01000505.1 GCA_003508755.1 Bacteroidales bacterium
GAGTGATATTTCCTACCCAAAAAAAGCCCTTGGCCCCGGTGAAAAAGGAATTATAAACGCCTCGGTAAATCCTTTTGGCCGTAAAGGGTATTATAAAAAATACCTTACTGTATTTACCAACACAACCAGTTCGCCTGATCAATTGACCGTAAAAGGGAAAATACTTCATGGTAGTTTTAAAAACAGTTTTAATTATTCCATTGGCGGATTAGCATTCAAACAGCTTCAACTCAATTTTGGCTACATCTATAAAGGGAATGAAATGGTCCGTTACATTCCTGTAATGAATACCTCCGAAAAACCGCTGAGAGTGAGTTTTCCAGAGTTACCTGAACACCTTTCGATAAATAACAAGTTTGAGGAACTTGCCCCAAAAAGCTCAGGACTTATTGAGATTGCGTACAATACGAATGCAATTAACGATTGGGATTTTGTTATCGATAAAGTTAAAATTACCATCGATAACAAAGAAACCACAGAGGGTGAGATTGTAATCACATCCAATATACGCGAAAACTTTAGCCTGCTTTCAATTGAAGATCAAGCACATAAACCAAAAGTGTCTTTACCTGTTAGAGTATTTAATTTCGATACCATTGCTGCAGGCAAAAAGGTAAACTTTGAATTTCCTGTTTACAATAAAGGTAGCAGAGACTTAAATATTCGTGCTGTAAAACCCACATGTGGATGCACAGCTGTCATGCCAGAAAAAAATATTATTGCTCCCGGCGACTCAACTGTAATTAGCGTTGAATTCAATTCCATTGGATTTTCTGGCTTAAACAAAAAGGGCGTAACGCTTATTACCAACGACCCCGATAATTACAAGCATTTTCTGTGGGTAACAGGTTATATTGATTAACAACCCTTCAGAGAACTAAAGAACTTTTTACTGTCTGCCTTATTTTTCCTCTTTTCCTTAATTATCTTTGTAATTAATCTTATGGAAGAAAAAACAGAAAATAAAAGTGCACTTTCGGTAACTGATGGGGTTCCGCATCCTCCGGCTACTAATTCGGAAGCCATTGAACGGTTGAAGAAACTGAAGAAAAAGAAGTTTTCGTGCGATGATCTCGTTCAGGGCATACTGGCAGGAGATAAAATGCAGCTTAGCAGGGCAATAACCCTAATTGAAAGTAATTTAGCAGAACACGGCGAACAGGCTCAGGAAATTCTCAAACAGTGCTTACCTTCGGCAGGTAATTCGGTTAGAATTGGTATCACCGGAGTGCCGGGAGTAGGTAAAAGTACATTTATTGAAGCATTTGGCAGATTCCTGACAAGTATGGGGCACAAAGTGGCCGTCCTGGCTATCGACCCCAGCAGCGAAAAAACCAAAGGAAGTATTTTGGGTGACAAAACACGGATGGAATCGCTATCGACTGATCCGAATGCCTTTATCCGTCCATCGCCCTCAGCAGGATCCCTGGGGGGTGTAGCGCGAAAAACAAGGGAAACTATCTTTTTATGCGAAGCTGCAGGATTTGATGTAATAATAATTGAAACAGTGGGGGTGGGTCAATCAGAGACTGCTGTTCACTCCATGGTCGATTTTTTCTTTCTACTCATGCTGGCAGGTGCAGGAGACGAGTTGCAAGGAATTAAACGTGGCATAATGGAAATGGCCGATCTCATTGCCATTACCAAAGCCGATGGGAACAACGAAAAAAAGGCCCGCATGGCCCGCATCGAATATTTAAACGCGCTTCATTTGTTTCCTCCAACCGAATCTGGCTGGAAACCGGATGTACTTACTTGTTCGTCGGTAAGTGGGATCGGCATTGACAATATTTGGGATAAAATTACAGAATACCGCAACTTCACCGTTGAAAACAAGTATTTCAACACCAGAAGAGATGCCCAGAAACAATACTGGATGCAAGAAACCATTCTTGGAAAACTGGAGAAAAACTTTTTCGAACATCCTGCAGTAGAACCAAAAATTGAAGGATATAAAGAAAAAGTGTTGAAACGCGAATTAAGTTCGTTTATGGCTGCCCAGGAACTTTTCGATATTTACCTGAAAGCACTCCGAAAATAGTGCTTCACCTAAAACCAATACCCGATATTTAAAAAGACCTGCCATGGAACATTTTGATTACTCTGGTAATAGCCTATCTCTATTGGGCCAATAATACTGCTATACCCATAGCTTAGTCCAAAACCATACAACATGTTATCGATTGAGTAAAAAAGTTGGCGTGAATTGGGGGCCATTTTTCCTGTAACATGATCCATGGTAATAAAATGATTCCTGAAAGGAGAATACCTCAGGCGCAATCCAAGTGCATAAAATCCATTATCCATTCTTTCCATGAACCGAAGTCCGGAAAAGCTGTAAATATTTCTTCCAATTTTGTGGAACATCATATTCCCACCCAAAAACATCCTCTGCAGGGGTGGAACGGTATCCCCAAAAGCCATGGCAGATTTTGCATAAGGCTGAATAAAAATATGCTCCGTTAATCGCAGGGTTTTTTGGACCCGCATGCCTACACGGTTTATATCAAAAGGTCGGTTGGTACTTATCTGAGCATCCGAAACCAAATCGCTCCAAATATGGGCAAAAGCTCCTTCCATAGGAAAAACCTGGTGGTCTTGCGAATCATAGATTAATTCTCCGTAAACATCAAATGTCTGGTTGTTTAACGAAGGTTCACCCGTATTAATAATACTTTCAAGAAAAGAAAACTCATAGGAAGCACCTGCCTGTAGGTAAAAGGGATTGCTGATAGAAGTGGAAACAAATGCCCCGACAATGCCATACTGGTACCTGTAATTTCCTGCCAGTTCATTACGCTCATAATAGTCAAGCTTAATGTCTCTGAAATCGACATGCATACCGAAATTGGGTAATATGCCCGGGTTGCTCTCTTTGAAAAATAGGGGCTTTTTTCGGGGTTTCCAGCCTGTATTAATTCTGTATTCGGCCCTAACTCTCGGGTACTGCCCCAGGTTGATATCTAAAACAAACTTGGAACCCTTTACTAGTTTGTTGCGCAGGGTAACATTCAGCAACAATTGTGCCTTAAACTGGCTGTCGAACCGTCCTCCCACCCTTATCAGATCGTTGCTGGTTTCAATAACACGGATGGTCAGTTTTATGCTGTCGGTACTAACCTGTTCAGTTTTATAGGTTATCTGATTAAAAAACTGGGTTCCAAAAGCACGTTCAATACCCTCTTCGAGCTTATCAATACTGAATTTGCCTGGAACAGGAATTCGCATTTTACCCTGCAGAAAGTTTTCTGTAACATTTTCCAATCCTTCGTATTCGATTTCCTTCACAAAGAGGGTATCATAGGGTTCCACCCTGGCTATCTGTTGAATACTCCCAAAAGTTTTTAGTGAATCAGCTAATTTCTTTAACTTTTTAATATTTCGTCTTGCTTCCTCTTCGCCTGCTAATATAAGTTCCCTTACATCTGAAAAACTGGCAGCACTGCTGCTGTATACCTTAGGCGAGATAAGAATATTGCAAAGTTCCTGGTTTTCTTTATTTCGTTCCTTTGCATGAAAGAACAAACTCTGCTCAAGCACAGCAGCGAGATTTTCAAGATCCTGCTTGGTATATTCCTTTAATCCCAGATTAACTCCGATAATTATATCTGCACCCATTGCCTTTACACGATCTGCCGGGAAATTATTCACCAATCCGCCATCAACAAGCAATCGTCCATTGTATTTTACAGGCGTGAAAACAGTAGGAATGGCCATGCTGGCGCGAATCGCATCGGGCAAATAGCCCTGTTGAATGATAACCTCCTCCCCGGTGACAATATCGGTTGCCACGCACAAAAAGGGCCGTGGAAACCCTGAAAAATCATTCACCTCTGCAACCGGAAGCAACAAACGGCTGAGCAATAAAGACACATTCTGTCCTGCCCCTAAACCGGAAGGTAGTTTTAACCGGTATCCTTCAACCGGAACCGATAAAATAAACTTATCGTAATCTTGTTTCTCGGTAACAGACAAGTTTGTCCGTGTAAGCTGGTCGGTTAATAAACTTACCCAATCCTGCGAGATAACAATTTGCTCAATTTCGTAGGCTGAATAACCAATGGCATATAATCCGGCAACTATGCTTCCCATAGAGGTACCACCGATGAAATCAACAGGTACTCCTGCTTCTTCTAGCACTTTAAGTACGCCAATATGAGCCAGCCCCTTTGCGCCTCCTCCGCTTAAAACCAGCCCTACAGTAGGGCGTTTATTGGTTTTCTTTTGCTGAGCGAATACCGAGAAGGAACATAACAATATCAAGATGGTAATAAATAAATGCTTTTTCAGAGTTTGTTGGAAAACCATTTTCGATATTGTTTGTTAAATTATTGTTTTATCGGTAAAATTGGATGTTAAATGCCAATACCCAATCACCAATTCAAACATTT
>DNTK01000332.1 GCA_003508755.1 Bacteroidales bacterium
GGTGAAAGTTGCTAAAACTAATAATACAATATAAACCAGTAGTATTTTGCTTTTGGCTGTTCTTAACAAGTTCTTGTGATAGTTAACGGTCGAATAGCCTAAAACCTGGTAATCAAAACCTTTTATCTGTAGAGGCAGATTAACATAAAGAATTTCATGATTAAATGCTGTTGTACCAGTCTTCAATTCAAATTTCTTTTGATCCGATGATTCCTTAAAGCCAATAATATTGGCCCCTCCTCCAATTTTTGCTGCTTGTGAAAGAGTTTTATTTCGTATTCCTTTTTTTATAAGTGTCTGAGCATATTTCTCAGGTTCTGCATACTGCTGGAGCTCATTCAATTTAAACTTATTATCATTATCAATAAGATTAATACTTGCTCCTTCCCAGTGCTGAACCAGCCACTCATCAAAAAGAATATTTTCAAAAAATTCGGATCCCAACTCAATTACTGCTACGGCGACTTTTTCGTTATAGAGTATTAGTGGTAATGCAATATAAGCCATAGGCTTGTTGTACTCTGGTAAAAAGAATGAGAAGTCGGAATAAAAAAATCTAGCTTCGGTATCGGTGGCGGCCAGAGCTTCCTGAAATGTCTTTGAAATCTCGGAAGATTTAAATTTTCCTGAATACAGGTTAGTCGCAAAGGCAATATTCTTATTCAGATTATAGAACACATCTCCACTTGCACCATCGACCAGATAAATATTATTTATGCCATGGATTCGCTTAAAATCGCGGAAATTGGATTGTATGAAGGAATGATACAAATCGTAACTGCTTCCGTCTTCCAATAAAACCAGTTTTTCCTTTTCTCCTGCAGGCCATTTGTTTTTAAACAAATAAGTATACTGCATCGCTATTTCCTGGTCGCGTTCTGGAAAGATTTCTTCGAGTTCCGGCTTGCTCCAGTTAATTTTACCGATAAATTCATCCAGGTAATAATTCGAGAGCAGCTTTCTGAATTTAGCAAGTGAATCCGCATCAAACATCGACCATTTATCGCTGGAGTAATTGAAATATCCGGATTTTAGTTCTGATACATTAGATATCATCTCGTCCGAAAACAATGTTTTTATCTCACTCAGAACTTCGTCGTATTCATCCTCAAGTAATAACTTCTTATGAAAAGTTAATTGCTCCAGTTCTTTCGCCGTGCTGCGCTTTAAATGGTTATTTAAAATACTAAATCCGAAGATGGAAATAACCACAAAACTCACAATTAATAAAATATAAACCAGGAGATTAAGTTTAATACCGATGCGTAAATTTTTTAAGCTAAGCCTGGTAAAGAAGGTCTCTTGCCTTTCACTCATTTTCTTCCTTTTTTCTGTCTGTAAAACTATTGAGCTCTTTTTTTGTCAATTTAGCAAAAAAAATCATTCTATTAAAGAAAACTTATTCAGCAAAGCATATAAGCCCCCGTTAACTGAACTACATCATCCTCATTTAAAGTATTATCTTTGGCGCAATTTTAGTATGATGCTTGCACGAAACCTGATTTTATTATATATCATTAAGGTAGCTAAATGGTTTATGTTGTACATGCCAGTAAGTTTGCTTTTCTATATGGAAAACGGCATGGAGAAATACTATTTATTGCTGCATGCAATTTATTCTGGAATTATAGATCTATTGGAAGTGCCATCTGGTTATATTGCCGATGTTTGGGGTAGAAAGCCTGCCTTGGTTTTGGGGGGGTTATTTGGTGTTTTAGGGTTTGGGGCCTATTCCATATCCTCTGGCCTTGCAGGATTTCTTGTCGCAGAAATATTGCTCGGGATAGGTTCAAGTTTACTCTCCGGTGCTGATAGTGCTATTTTATACGATACACTTAGTCAAAATAACCAGGAAAAACGGTACTTAAAAGAAGAAGGCAGAATTACTGCCGTAGGTAATACCGCAGAAACTCTTGCTGGTCTATTTGTCTCATTAATAGTGTTTACCTATTACAGAACTTATTTTCAGTTGCAAACTATACTGGCCATTATTGCATTTATCGGTGCTTTGTTTTTGATTGAACCAAAAGTTCATCAATTAAGAGAAAAAGCCGGATTTAAGGATATACTATCCATTGTTCATACTACTTTTAGAAAAAATAAAGTTCTCAGAAACCTAATCATCTTTGCCTCTGCAGTTGGATTAGCTAGTCTATCGATGGCCTGGATGGCTCAGTTTGTTTTCGTTCAGGCAGGCCTCAATGAAAGACACTTTGGTATTGCATGGGTAGTACTAAATGGAATGGTTATGCTTGGTAGTTTATCGGCTTACCGGATTAATAAGTTGCTTAAGGTAAAATGGTCCATCCTGTATATGATGTTAATCTTTTCGGTTGGGTTCTTTGTTGTGGGATATCATTTAACTTTCGCTGCCTTTATTCCACTAGCACTCTTGTTTTATTTTCGTGGGACTGCTCATCCTATTTTAAAGAACTATATTAATGAACAAACTGATTCTTCGCAGCGGGCAACTGTGTTATCGTTGCGAAGTTTAATCATTCGAATTCTGTTTTTCACCCTGGGGCCAATTTATGGTTTCATTAATAATAAAATTAGCTTAGAATATGCTTTGTACATGTGTGCAATTGCAGTAGCAATTCCATTGCTTGTCTTCGGAACGCTTATTTTACTTGGATTAAAAAAGAATTAAAGGTTTATTCTCAATCCATCATAGGCAATAAATACATTTTCTGGAAGTAGCGATTCTTCTTCGGCATGTAATCCGAAGCGGTGACTCAGGTGGGTTAAATAGGCCCTTTCTGGTTTAGCGAATTCAATGAGAGA
>DNTK01000130.1 GCA_003508755.1 Bacteroidales bacterium
GTTTCATATCCGATTTTCAATTTGCATGGAAATATATAGTAATAGCTTTGTCGATTCTGATCATATTCCAAAGGAGCATTCATTTCCTTCAACAGCTTAATATATTTCATCAATCCACTTCGAGATAATCCTACTTTTTTGGCAAATTTATCAGGAGACCCTGTCGCCTTTCTCCGTATTAGCTCATCCATATGTTTAATCCTATCCAAATATTTGATAACACTCATAATACTAGGTTTTTTTGTCGTAGTACATCGATAAAATAAGCGAGGTCTTTTACTTCATACTCTATCGGAAGTTTGTATCCGTTGACAAATATGGTAGGAGTTGCACTTACTTCTGATTCTTTAAAAAATTGTTGATGTATTTTACTCATTCTTTCATAACCTTCCTCCTCTATTTTATCCCTTCCGGCTTCGGGTAATTTAGAGTCCTTATTATTATACCAGCTTTCTAGTAGAGCCATAGCTTCATTTTGATTTTTCTCCCGAAACAGTCTGGCTAAGTTGTTTACCAATCCTTTGTTTTTTTCATGAAACGACAGGATCATTTGAATGGTGACTTCTTCTCTTTCAAACAGTTCTTTTAACTGATGGAATGCTTTTCTACATGGATTACAGTTTAGACTAAGAAAGGCAGTTACTTCTACACCAGGCTCCCCTTTACTTACAGTAAATATTTCCTCTGAAATATTGAATTGTTTGTGATCGTTTTGCTTCAACTGGTTAATAAATACATTGGGATTCCTTTTAAATCTGAGATACATAAGGCGCTCATTTTTTGCTGTTTGTCTGGAAATATAATAGGCTTTAAACAATACCATCATCAATATCGTGATCATCGTAATAGATCCAAATTTAAAGATGGACATCCATGATATTTGAATCGGCGAGATATAGGTATATGACAAGGCCACTTCGGCAATAAATATGGCCTGTATCCCAAGGCAAAGCGGGCACCAGGTCTTTGCCACCACTGCCTGATAATAGATGGAATAGACAGCATATCCCAATCCTCCTATAGATAAATAAGCCATTAATGTAAAATCATTTATATCCGCATAGCTAATCATGATCGAACCAGACAGAAAGTAAATCACACCTATATCACTCCAGTGAACCCATGCAAATAATCTTGCTGCATCTGTATTCAATATAGAATTGCAATTTGTCTTTCTGCCTATACCGCATAGAGTATCAGCAAATGAGTTTTTAATATTCAGATCTTTTAGCACTAGCATTACGGAGAGGCAAAGACCGACCAATTTCGTCAGAAGCATTAAAACAAACGAGATAGATAAATCAGGAGTTGCTTGAGATATTTTGGAATTTGCAATTAAGATTATCACACCCAACACGATCAGAAAAGGAAGGCCTTTGTGCAATATTTCGGTTTGTCTTTTTTCGGTATATCTTTCTTCACCAGATCTGTTATCAGCATCAATTAATACGGCTATACCGGAATAATTTTTTAAAAAATCTTTTTCACCTGTCTTTGTTGGTTTTTTGTAGCCGTCAAAATATTCTACCATTGATGCTCCATTAAGTGCAGGTACAAAAGCAAGTTTTTCCCCATCACCGTTTAAATGAGCTATGAACGATGTATCCGCCTCTTTTAGTTCTTCTAAATCCAGTCGCATCGGATAATGTTCTACTTTCCATTCCTTAAAAGCGTCACAAACACTTTTTAAAGAAGGATATTGAGGGTGTGATTTTAGGCGTTCAATAATCGTATCATATGTTACCGGTACTTTGTTGTGCCTCATGGCAGTTTTTACTACTTCCAGGACGTTCTCGTTCATTTTTTTTATTATTTATGGCTAAAGAAGTGTTTAGTTATTCTTAGAAAAGTCTGTACGTCAAAAAAAAACAGTCATCCCCATGAAGCAGGTGTCTCTAATTACTTGTGTATGGTAAGGAGAATACGTTTCAATAAAGGATGCTTAAACCATTTCTGACATTATGTAAAAGGCTCTCTTCCTCTGGAAGTAATAACCGATATGAGTCCGATATTATCATGAAGAAATCTCATGAGAGATTATATTTAAGGCAAGGCCTATACCAGCTATCCCTTTAGACAAGCTTATGTGGGCCGGTAAAAATTGTTCACGATTATTGAGTTCATTCCAAAACGATGAATTATCGATCTTATCACCTATTTTGAATAGAAGTTCATTTTTATCACAAATGTTGTTTGAATTAATAAGAATGGGACAAATACCACTTATACCCTCTGATAATGTAAGGTTTTTATCAGGGAATTCACTCAATAAAATTTCGGGGTTAAAATTGTCTTTTAGCAAAATGAAGTGCTCTCGCCATTGAGGCAGTTCTTGATACTTCAATACCATTTCTATACTTGTAGCTAAGTATAATCTGTGGCTGTGTCTTATAGGAATCAAAGACAAAACGATAATAGAAAGTCGTTCTAGGATTCTGCTTATTTTTTGTTGATGGATTTTTAAATGCATCACCTCAGCAAGGAATATCAGTGTCAGAGGTAATATCCATGTGATTTTAAATGCCAATGGTTCAAGCAGTTGATTTTCCTTTGCTTCAACAAAGTCATAAACTTTATTGATGATATCAATAAGCAAACGCAAGAGTATATAATCCCGACCATCAGCATTTTCTAGTTGTTTATTTTTTAGCCTTGCCAGTAAGTAAAAACCGTACCCTAGAAGCCCTCCCTCCAAATTCAAAGGTATTTCATTCTGATTGGTAATAAATTGGAATATTTTATCATCGGCATCTGCGAATATTTCATCAGGATCCGCATCCAAAAAACCATTGTGAATCAAATGATCAATTCCCCATACAATTCCAGCTAAGCCATTCCCAAAGTCGGTTGGCAAAGAATTATTTCCTACTTCCTTATACAAATCATCGATCAGGTTTTCAGCCTGTTCACGGAAGATGGTTTCATCCATCTTCCTGGATAAGTGAAATAGATAAATGCTTATCCCCATTTTTCCCTTCATAAGCCCGGAATTTTTAATCAAAGGGGCATTTTGCAATACTAGGTTATTTATTAAATGAAGATTGTCAAGGCTTGTCATAATTAGACTTTTGAAAAGAACTTTATATTTTATCGTGAATCATTTACTAAAAATTTGAGTTCTTGTTTGTTGATTATTCGCAGCTTCGCCACGTCAATCACATGATTGCAATTCATTTAGTTGTTTCTAATAAATATTTGGCAATAAATTCCATCCACAATTTAAATTGTGTTCACACATTTTCTCCTTCATGTATCCTCCGAATATTGAAAACTTTAATATAACCTCCTGAAAATCAAACAAGAGGCGCTCTCAACCAATAAGATAGGTATGTGGTATGTAGTTAGCTTACATTGCTCAGCTTCGCATATCTAAAGAATCAATGTAAGTATGCTGAAATAAATGTAATTCAAAATGACTTTAATAGTCAAGTTAAATTTGAATTTATTTTGAATTTAT
>DNTK01000239.1 GCA_003508755.1 Bacteroidales bacterium
TCGTCTTTAGGAAGATCGGGTAAGCTGATAGTTGGGGTTATCTCCGGTTCAGGTTCGGATTCTTCTTCTTCCGTTTTCCCTACTTCCCTTTGAGTTCCAACAAGCCTTTCAACAATTTCTTCTTCTGATAACTCAGCCAATTTTTCAGCAACAGCCTCAATTGCCTTTTCATTATCTTTTAAGTAATCATTTTTTAGAGCAATAGCATTAGCAGTAGCTTTTGCAAGTTCCTCTTTCCCCTTTCCGGCATACTTATTTAAGATCTCTCTGTTCTCCTCCGGTTGTGCTTTGATGAAATCCTCAGTTAGCACGAACTGTTCATCATCCGGTTTATCAGACTCATCCTTTTCAGGCGGATCTTCTGTTTCGGTTTTATCCTTTGAACTACCTGGTTTATCTTCGGTTTCTTCCTCAGATTCCTTCGGTTCTGACGAGGTATCTTTTTCAGGCTCGTCATATTTTGACATTAGTTCCTCTTGAGTCTTTAGGATCTCTTTGGGATCTGTTTGCTTTTTAATTTCCTCTGATCTTTCATCTTCTTCGATGAAGTCAGCTTCTTCCTGTCCTGTGTACGAAATTTTATCCATGTTCGTTCCTTATCTGTTTATATACCTAATACTGAATTAACTTTGTTTTGATACTTCTTGTTTACTTTTAATTTTTCCGGTTTCATAATTTTTGCAGCACTTCCTCCTAATCTCAACGGAAGATCTACACCTAATGGATTCTTTTTCTTAGGTACTTGCTTCATTGTTTTACTCATTCCCATTGATGGTTTAGATTTTGGTTTAGATTGAGGTTTGCTTCCTGAACCTGAGTAAGCCGGAGGAGATCCTATTGGCTTGTCTCCTTTTGGAACAGCAACAGATCCTGCTGCTTGATTTACCCAATCGGGAAGTTTTTTCTTTGGTTTTTTTGCCATAATTACTCCGGCTATTTATGTTTGTATAAATTTATTCAAACGTACAATTCTTATTTTTAAGAAAAAAGACTAATTTTTGTCGGATTTCACATTCTGTCCTTTAATTCGTATCCTTTTTCTACTCTTTCATCCCAAGTTATGAGATTTGCTCCGAAATCTGATTTAGTATGTATTGCTTTCCCTATTCTTGGTTTCCACTTTTTTGCAAATTCATTTCCTCTATGTCTCATATAATACCTGCAAGTTTTATCCCATTCCTCCGGTGATATTGCTTTGCCGTAATGTTTAACGTATCCGGCAATTTCCGTTACGAGATTATTCGGAACAATGGGAGTTCTGTGTAAAAATCTCAATCTATTATTTGCTCTAAATAACATCGCAATATCTCTGTACTCAGGACCAATTTTAGTTCTGTGCTTCCAACTTAAATGAGCATCTTCGGGAGTTATGTAATAATCAAACAATCTTAACCGATAAACATCGGCTGTCCAATCGATTCCCTCAAAATCAGCAAATTCGTCTGCATCGAAATAATAAATCCAATTATCAACTGAGCTAGAAAGTTTTAAGGTCTTTAATGCTCTTTCATAAAGAGCTTGTCTGTGTCTCCCTTCATTTTTTCTTCTTCTTTCAATATCAGCTTCCCAAGCAAGATTTCGCATTATTTCAATTACGGCTTTATGATTCTTGCATATTTCAACCGTATTATCGGTTGAGCAATCGTCTAAAACAATAATTTTATCAACTAATTTACTTACATGATCTAAAGTATCTTGAATTATATGCTCCTCATTCCGGATTCTAGTTATTCCTATTTTCATTTCAAATTAATATATTTTTTAACATTACTTGATACGTCAAAATTTGAAGTAGCGATTGATCGATAAAACATGCTTTTATTTTTAGCATAATATTTAAGAGCTTCGTCAACCATTTCCTCTACATTTAATCGCTGAAAAGCTCTGCCGGAACAATTATATTCTAATATTTTTTCGTAATTTTCTTTAGTAATTATTCCGTCTCCTAAAAGATCTTGATACGGTCTTGCATCCAAAACAAGTACAGGTCTGCCACAAGCCATTGCTTCATAAGCTCCTCTGCCTAACGAAATAACTAAATCAGCTTGATTTATTAGTTTTTCTGTATCCCATTTTCTTTTCTGAATATTTGTATCGTCAATTACAGTAAAATCTCTTATCCCTCTTTTCTCTAAAAGGAATTTAAGCTGATCATTTAGTTTCTGAGATCTAACAAACGAAAGAACTCTCCTTACTGAGCTTCCAATTGGATGGGTTGCCTTGAATCTTTTAATATCAATTGAATTATGGATCAATTTGCAGTTCGCAAATCCCAAATTAATAACATGATCCTGAACCTCTTTGGAAATAGCAACGTGAACATTTGCTTTTTCTGATGGTTGTTCGAGTTTCGGGTAAATTCCATGACATATTTGTATAGTAAATCCTAAATGAGCAAGTTTATCAACTGTTGAACGATGAGATGCAATGATCAGATCATAATTAGGCTGTAATTTATTCACTTTCAAGCCCAATTTTTCCAATTTTTTACTCACTTTGCCTTCATTGAAGGTAAAAATATCAACTTTATGCCCTTGTTTATGCAATTCGTGTGCAATTGTATAAGTAAAGGTTTCAGATCCGGCAATATTTAACAAATGATTTGATGCTACTAGAATATTCAACTGTCCAGGTTTCCCTGATTGTTCATCTTGAATTATTTCCGAACTTTCCTCACTTAATTCCGTACTTTTCTCCGTACTTAATTCCGTACTTTCCTTTTTAACTTTCTTAAAAACATTCGGTCTGATAGAGCAATAATAATTTGCAACAAATTCCGGAACTTTTGTAGGCACTCCGGCTGTAAATTCAAATATCAATTCCTCTTTATTTGGCATTATTCCCCTCATATTCGGCTCAATAACCACTTTTTTATCAACAGTAGTTTGAATATAAGTATCATTACTCCGGTTCAAATGTTCTGTATCTTTGTGGGAATTACAGTCTAAACGATACCAATGTACCATTGTTAGCTTTTCGCATATCCCGATTTTTCTTCCTCTTTTAAGCAATTCTTGTGACCATTGACCATCAACTCCTAATACTCCATTCGGAGACGGAATAAATGGTATTTCAGCAGCAAGTGATTTCTTAAAACATAAAAAATAGCCTCCAATCGGCTTTTTTAATTGCTTTGCTTTATAAGAAATGACTTTATTGAATTGATCTTGACACTTTTGTGCAAGATTTTTGAGATTTGGATCTTCTTCTCTTTTTCCGTTTAATCGCTGTTCTTTAACTCCTATTCTAGTTGCCAATACAGTAAGTAGATCAAATTCCGGATTAGCCTTGATCATCTTTTCTATATAATTTCCCCAATGCGGTAATGTCCACATTACATCGCCATCATTGATAACAATATAATCGTCCATTCGAGGAACTATGGCTACATACTTATTAATTTCAGTAGCCAAGTCTCCGGCAAGTGAATATGGAGTAAAATGATAAATGTTCATTTTTCTCCTTTATTTTATTGAATGTAATCTTCTACAACTCCCATAATAAGACTTTTGCTGTAATTTTTTGCTGCTATTGCTTTCAATAGTGTTCTTAGTGCATTGATATTTTGACCGTTCTTGCCAATTATTTTGCCAACATCTGCTTGATTTGCATCAATTGTTAATAAAATGGTTCTTTCCTCAGTCTTTTCCTTTATTTTTATTTCTTCGGGAAAGTCAGTAAGGGGCTTGATCATTTCAAGTGCAAGTTCCGACATTGTTTTCATTTTTACTCCTTTTATAT
>DNTK01000420.1 GCA_003508755.1 Bacteroidales bacterium
CAATAGAAACAAGGAAAATCCTTTTTTCCTGTATGTGCCGCATTCCATGCCGCATGTGCCACTTGGTGTTTCCAACAAATTCAGAGGCAAAAGTGATCAGGGATTTTATGGTGATGTGATGATGGAGATTGACTGGTCTGTTGGGGAAATTCAAAAGGCGCTTGAAGATAATGGGCTGGCGGAAAATACGATTTTTATATTTACCACAGACAATGGACCCTGGCTAAATTATGGAAATCACGCCGGATCATCGGGAGGATTAAGAGAAGGCAAAACCAGCAGCTGGGAGGGGGGACAGAGAGTCCCCTGCATCGTGAGATGGCCAGGAAATGTGCCGCAAGGAGTTGTTTGCAACAAACTCGCATCTTCAATCGATTTGTTGCCCACCTTGGCATCGATTGTTGGCGGCAACCTTTCTGAAAATAAAATCGATGGTGTTAATATAATTGATTTATGGAGGGGCAAAACAGATGTGGATCCCAGGCAAGACCTATTTTACTATTATGGAACCAACAACCTGAATGCGGTGCGAAAAGGAAATTGGAAACTGGTTTTTCCTCACACTTTTCAGTCATATGAAGCCACCGTGCCCGGGAATGATGGATACGGAGGAAGAAGGATTAATGTTAAAGTTGATTCTTTGGAGCTTTATAATCTGATGAGAGATCCTGGAGAGCGATACAATGTTATTGATATGTATCCTGATATTCTGGAGGAACTCCTGGCTGTTGGAGATAAAGCCAGAACTGAACTTGGTGATCTCAATGTTGGGATAGAAAAAGGAACTGGAAATAGAGCAATTGGTCAATTGAGGCAGTAGGATGTCGCTGTCGTTTTTTCGTTGTTGATATTTGTGATAGTCTCCACACGCAGGCTGATAAGCATTGTACGTATTTTTTGGGGCTGATACAAGCCTGTGCGAGGATGTTTTAAGTACAACTTGAGCTAATTTGGCGAAGTGGAAAAGTACATTTCTTCGTCTGTCTTGCACAAGACAAACCATTGAGGATGGAACAGTATTGCTGACTTTGAACAATCCCGAGGGTATTTTCCTTGCAGATACAAAGCGATGGTGCGCATTGTGCCTGGATTGGGGTTACTGAAAAACGATGCTATTTTTTCTCCGGTAACGAAACCTAATAAGGGCACGTTTTATGGCCACCAGCTGCAGGCTTATAGCGGCAAGCAAAACAAACAATTAGCTTTTTTGTGTTTTGATTGATGGGACGCGCAAGGATTTGAGAGGCTCGGATGTTTAAGCCATGGCTGCCAGCTGCCAAAAGCCAATAGTTGGTATTCTACTCCAAAATGCCTGTTATTACCACATTTTGCACTTTTCCAGTAAGCTGCACGTACATTTGACAAATTATTTATTCACCTTAAAATACATGAGTTATGAAAAAGGAATATCGGAACTACTGATCGCTTGATGCGGGTTTTTGTTGCGGGTTTGACTGTGGTGCTGTACCCGGCCTGGGATATTTCCGGATGCTTACTATCTCCGTGGGTTTGAGTGCAATATATATTGGCACAAGTTTGGTTTCTGCATGCCCGCAGTATTTGCTATTTGGTATATCTACCCGTAAACCCGTAAATGCTCAGAAGCCATAAGTAAGTGTCTGAAAGAAGCTATATTGTCGAAATAATTATATCTGATTATGTTATATGAAAGCATGGAAACACTCAGGCATTATTTCCAATGCTTAAATAAACTCATTTTTTCACCTCCTTTGCTTCTAAACATTTGTAGGTCATCGATCGATTTCATTTTCAATAAGCGTAAATAAAATGTGCATATCCACAACCTTTAGGTCATTATCGGCGTTATAATATTGAGTAAAAAGTTGTTTATTTGGGTTTATTCCTCAAGTAAATAATACACACCACTTTAAGTTTAGTTTTAGCTAAAAAGCTTAATCTTTTCATAGATTAAGCTTTTTATTTTTTGAATGATTAGATTCGTTGAATATTTGTTTTATCCACTTTGAAAAGGCTTTCGAAATTAATCAACTATCATGAGATATATCCCTCCTTCCAAAAAGCTATTTGTTGATAACAGAAAACGGTTTGTAAGCCAAATGATCTCTGACTCCGTGGCAATTTTCAATTCCAACGATGTTATGCCGACCAGCGCAGATGGTACGATGCCTTTCATACAGCAGTCAGATATGTACTATTTGTCTGGAATAGATCAGGAGGAAAGCATGCTGCTGCTGTCCCCAAATGCATCTGATCCTTTCCTGCGGGAAGTTTTATTCTTAAAAGAAACCAGTGAGGAAATAGCGATATGGGAAGGTGAAAAATTGACAAAAGAAAGTGCCAGGGCAATCTCTGGTGTTCAATCCATATTCTGGTTGTCGCAATTGGAAACGGTATTGAACACAGTAATCATTCATGCAAAAAGTATTTATCTGAATTCCAATGAACATTTGCGCGCCCCGCGTGTGGTTGAAACAAGGGATGATCGGTTTGCCAAATGGTGCATACAAAAATATCCGTTGCATCAAATTGAGCGCGCTCAACCGATAATGCACGTATTAAGGCCTATAAAATCCAGCAGTGAGATAGCGCAGTTACAACAGGCAATTGACATTACCGAAGGGGCTTTTAGGCGGGTACTACATTTTATCGAACCAGGGGTTTATGAATTTGAGATTGAAGCAGAGATGATCCATGAGTTTGTGCGCAGCAGAAGCCGCAGGTTTGCCTTTCAACCGATAATAGCCTCAGGACACAACGCTTGTGTGTTGCACTATGTGGAAAACAAGGATTTGTGTAAATCAGGTGATCTGGTGCTGATGGACTTTGGAGCTGAGTACGGAAACTATAATGCTGATCTGACCCGATGTGCCCCTGTAAATGGGAGGTTTTCAAAAAGGCAAAAAGCTGTGTATAATGCTGTGCTCAGGGTTCAGCGCGAAGCTATGAACATGCTGGTGCCTGGCAACACAATTCCTGAATATCACAAGGAGGTAGGGAAGGTTATGGAAAGCGAACTAGTCGGGCTCGGCCTGTTGAGTAGGACTGAGATCAAGCGGCAAGACTCAGGCAATCCGGCATACAAAAAATATTTCATGCATGGCACTTCACATCATTTGGGCATTGATGTACACGATTATGGATATCCGGAGATGAAAATGAAGGAGGGTATGGTATTTACGGTTGAGCCGGGTATTTATATTAGAGAAGAACGTCTGGGTATTCGGTTAGAAAATGATATTCTGATACAAAAAAATGGTATAATTGATCTAATGAAAAATATCCCCATCGAAGCTGGAGAAATTGAAGAATTGATGAATAGCAGGTAAAAACAGGGGTGTATTTTTGCCTGTGCTATACTCTGTATTTCGCAGCTTTTTCCATAAGCATTTCCCTGTCAGAAGTGATGCCCGGGTCACTGTAAATATTTTTAGATAGTTCTGAAACCACATTTTTCTTATAACCCAGCTTTTGGGCAATTTTCTCACAAAATACTATTTCAGATTTAAATACCTGACGGTCGATCTTCATAAGCTGAATCACCAGATATAAATATTCAAATCTTTCTTCTTCCGCCAGATGATTCAAATCACCAATAGGTTCCGGCTGCTTGAGCAATTGACTAATGGTCGCATCGTCAATATTGCTGGATTTGGCAATGCTCTGGATAAGCTTTTTTTCTTTCCCTGCCAGACGGCCATCGATTGTGGCTAGTTGAATAAGTATGTTTATTTGTCTCGTAATCATTTTTCACTTTTTTAGATGTTCTACAAATTTAATAATTAATATGAATTAAATGGCTTATATATCCGCTGTTCCGGCATGTTATGTAATATTTTATATTGATCACAGATTTTCACGGCGT
>DNTK01000060.1 GCA_003508755.1 Bacteroidales bacterium
GAAATAAAGATTTGACAGGTCTCTATTATTTATACGCTTCTTGGTGCACATTTTTCATGGCACGTCCCGATGGGTCGGCATTATTTTTGAATGACTCGTCCCACTCAAGTGCTTCGGCGGTACTGCATGCTATTGATGGTACAGATGGCACACATTGAGCAGCAGAATCGGATGGGAAATGCGAGCTGAATATGCTTCGGTAATAATACTCTTCTTTTGATTTGGGTGTATTAATTGGGAACCGGTGATGGGCATTTTCCATTTCTTTGTCGGAAACGAGTTCCTCCGTAACAGATTTCAAGGAATCGATCCAGTTGTACCCAACACCATCGGAAAATTGCTCTTTCTGACGCCACGCTACACTTTCGGGCAGGTATTGTTCAAAAGCTTTCCGAACAACCCACTTCTCGATACGCTCGGAAGTAATCATTTTATCTTTCGGATTAAGCCTCATGGCCACGTCAATGAACTCCTTATCTAAGAAGGGAACACGCCCTTCTACACCCCATGCGGCAAGCGTTTTATTTGCGCGCAAGCAATCGTACATATGCAACTTGCCTAATTTGCGAACAGTTTCTTCATGAAACGCTTTCGGATTAGGGGCTTTGTGAAAATAAAGGTATCCACCAAATAATTCATCGGCGCCTTCGCCGGAAAGAACCATTTTAATACCCATTGATTTAATAACACGTGCCAGCAAATACATGGGTGTTGAGGCCCTTATCGTAGTTACATCATAAGTTTCGATATGGTAAATTACGTCTTTTAAGGCATCGAGTCCTTCCTGTACTGTGAAATTGATTTCGTGATGCACCGTTCCAATGGCATCAGCCACTTTTTTGGCTGCAGCTAAATCGGGCGACCCCTCCAGCCCAATGGCAAACGAGTGAAGCTGCGGCCACCACATGCTATGCCCCTCTCCTTTTTCCACGTTGATTTGAGCATATTTTTTTGCCAAAGCCGAAGTAACAGAGGAATCTAATCCTCCGGACAATAATACACCATAGGGAACATCTGACATAAGCTGACGATGCACTGCTTCTTCAAGAGCACGGTTTAAATCTTCGATGCTGGTCTTGTTTTCCTCTACCGCTTCGTAGGTAATCCAATCGCGCTTATACCATTTTTTTATTTCACCCTCCTTGCTGTACAGATAATGCCCTGGCAGGAATTCTTCAATCTTATTGCAATAGCCTTCAAGTCCTTTTAGCTCCGATGAAACGTAAAAATTACCGAATTTATCCCACCCCATATACAGCGGTATGATTCCGATGTGATCGCGCGCTATAAGGTAAACATCCTTCTCCTCATCGTAAAGCGCAAAGGCAAAAATTCCGTTTAAATCTTCGATGAAATCAATTCCTTTTTTTCGATAGAGCGAAAGTATGACTTCGCAATCAGAATTTGTCTGAAACTCATATCCATCTTCCGTTTCTTTGCGCAGTTGCCGGTAATTATATATTTCTCCGTTTACTGCGAGAATATGCTTCTTATCCTGGCTAAACAAGGGTTGATTTCCCGATTGGGGATCTACAATAGACAAACGCTCGTGAGCCAAAATACTTTTTTCTCCGCAATAAATACCCGACCAATCGGGACCTCTGTGACGGAGTTTCTTTGCCTGTTCAAGAACCTGATCGCGTAAGCTGGCCGATTCAACCTTTAAATCAAAAACTCCAATTATTCCGCACATATCTATGTAATATTATTATTTAAAACCCTGTTTGATTTAAGCTTGACACTTTAAAAGTATCTATATAGCTTTTTCTTACAAATTGTAAGTTACTATTGCAAATATATTAAATGCTAAGAAAAAACCAAAATGCATGTAAATAATTAACAATTAATTCTTAACTTTGCTTACAATTTTCAAGATTACACCTAAATTTGTTTTCAATTATATCAGATTGCCATGAAAAACGAACACAATTATCAAATTGATGAGCTGGATAAAAAAATACTTGCCATTCTTACAAAAAATGCCCGTATTCCATTTCTCGAAGTAGCAAGAGAATGCAACGTCTCAGGCGCTGCTATCCACCAAAGGGTACAAAGACTGTCAAAGCTTGGTATTATTTCCGGGTCGCAATTTAACATTGAACCAAAAAAGTTGGGCTATAATACGTGTGCTTACATTGGGATTTTTCTCGATAATGCTGCCATGTTCAGTGATGTTTCATCAAGCCTTCTGAGTATACCGGAGATTGTACAGTGCCATTACACAACAGGGCAATACTCCATGTTTGTGAAAGTATATACAAAAGACAATGAACATTTAAGAAGGGTGCTGGCCGATAAAGTACAGGCCATTCAGGGTATTATGCGTACCGAGACATTTATTTCACTTGAAGTACTGGCAGACAGGCAAATCCCTGTAATTGAGGATATAAAGTAGTTAGCTGGATTAATTTTCAGCTTGTATTATAAATTTTAAACGCTTAGCGTCCAGTAATTCACAATTCAAATGACTGTATCTTATAATATTACTGAGCGCTAATTGTTTCATGGAATTCTTGAATTCATCGATTCCGACTAAACAATATTCAGCCATTTCTTTCTCTGACAATAAGGACCATATATTGTTCCCATAATAGTCGTTGTATTTAAAATAATCGAAAACCCAACAAGCAACACGCTGGTAGTCTGCTAAGAAAGCAAAAGTCTTTAACCGATCAACAAGTTTCATAGCCCAAAGGGAGGAGGTTGATTTAAGCTCATTTGCAATACCCGGAAATACTGTTAAAAGCTCAGATATTTTGTTCCGATCCCAAACATACACTTCGGAATCAGCAACGGTTTTTATCGAATAGGGATACTGGAAATTTGATTCTCCACCAATAAGCCCGGTAAAACTCCCGGTCGATAAATAACCAATGGTTAATTTTTGTTCCCGATGCTCCAGGCAAACTTTAAATAGTCCGCTTTTAATAATATATACCTTTGACAAATAATCTCCGGCATGCACCATGAGGTCGCCAGAATTAAATCGTTCCCATTGTTCCGGTTTCGCAACATCTTTGCAAATATTCAGGAACGATTCTTTTTGCTGTATAGTATTCATAAGTTTCTCTGGATGTGTCGATTAAAAAATACAGGAGGATCTATATTAAAGGTACAAAAAAATGCCAGCCTCAGCAACTAACTGTTCGAAATATGCTAAATTTTACAAAGTTGAGCATTCGGTTATTATAAGAAAAAGATGAGTCTCTTCAACATAATGGATATTGGATTAGCAACCGATAGCCTCTCCCTGCCTGGCTTTTAAAAAAAAGAACGCAGCAATCCCTTGAAGTTTGTTTACTCTCATGGCTGTTAAAAAAGCTGTATAAACAAATATAAGTCAGGAAGAATAATGAGGACTTCGTTCTTATAACCAGTAAATTGTCGGTAACATAAAGGGGGAAGATTAATTTAACCAGAATTTTATCGCACAGCCCAAGCGAAAAGTAAAATGGGATGATTCATCCGGAATATTTATTTTATGTTATCAAATGAATTTTAGTAGAAAAGAAAAAGCACCTACAAATATTTGTAAGTGCTTGTTTTTTAAGTAGCGAGAGAGACGCTTGAACCCTATATCTGTATTTGCCTGATATACATGCTATATTTTTGTATAATAATATGTTAGGCTATTTTCTTACAATCATTTATAATCAATAAATACCAATAAAAAACAACTGTTTTCACCACATTTATCTAATTATTATCTAAAATTACAACTAATTGCTTATCTTTGTATATAGTTGATTATTAACATATACAAGCTATGGCAACATTCAAATTTTATCTTCATCAACCCAAATTATCTAAGATTGACAAAGACGGCAACAAAATAAAAGGTGCCGATGGCAAGGTTATCAGGATAGAAAACCCTAATGAAACAGGTATTTACCTTTACATTTCAGAGAGTAGCAAGCAGGTACCGTTTAAGTCTAAAGAGCGAATAAAGCCTAAATACTGGGATTTTCAAGAGAAACAGATAAAATCCAGGTACACTGGATTTGAGGCGCAAAAAAGCAGATTAAAGGAGTTTAAGAATAAGATAAAAGGCAAGTACGATGAAATAACAGAGAAATACCCTGAAACCCCTTTTGATATAATTATAGAAAACCTAAAAGAGTTCGACAAATCGGGCGTTTGCCCC
>DNTK01000473.1 GCA_003508755.1 Bacteroidales bacterium
GCTCTACTACCTCAATACCCCTTGATTTAAATTCAGAAGCAAAGGCATTTTCGATACGCTCTTTATCAAAACGGTTCATTATCTGGTCGCTCTCTTCAACCCAACCATAATATTCAAGTGTTTTGTGATCGTTAAAATTGACCGACGGATCCATGTCGGAAACAACTTTTATTCCGCTACATGCTGAAAGCACCAGCGCTACTAATAATAAGAATGATAAATTTTTCATGATTTTGTGAGTTTTAGTTATTTTTTAAGATTGAGGTTAAGATTGAGATTGAAAGTTCGATTTCTTTTCTCTTAATCTTAGTCTCAGTCTTAACCTTATTTTTTAAAATCCTACCCCTACACCAATGCTGTAAAAAGGTTCCCAGTCGTTGTAGGGTGATTTGCTGCTTTGCAATACATCAAAAAGCACCTGTGCATTGAGCCATGCATTGCCACCAATGGGCTGGCTGTATCCGGCTCCCACAAATAAGAAGGGCACCCATTCACGATTCGATTCTCCCAGAGGATTGTACAGTTCGTAATTAAAGGCTGCATATTCTGCATGCACATACAGCTAAGGAACAATGCGGTAGCGACTGAAAACACTGACACCATAATTTGAGGTGGTATAGGTTTCTGAATAGCGTTTATCCTGGATATACTCGTAGGAGAATTTCAACCCGGCAGAAAGTTTAGGGGTTACTTTGTAACCAATTAGGGGACGAACAGCTATCATGGTATAATTACCAAAAGAAAACCCAATGTTGCCACCGTAATAGATGCGGTCTGCCACAGAACCAGACTGCCGCTGTTGTCTAACAGGGGCCTGCGTACTGTCCTGAGCATGAAGCAGCCCCGTTGCCAGTAAAAAAATACTGAGACCAATGATAATCTTTTTCATGATATTCTGTTATTCCTTGGTTTCTATCAATGGAATTTCTAATGCCAGTTGTGCATTAATCATGGTTTCAATTTTATTTTCGGCATGCATAAATCGCGCAGCTTTGCCGGCAGGAAGAATCTTTTTAAATTTTGCATAATATGTCTTTTTAAGCTTTAATACCTCTTGTTTGTATTTCATAGTATTCACCCATAACTCATCGGCCTTTTCGTTCGTGAGGTTTTCATAATTTTTAGCAAAATCGTTAATAATGGCTATGCGCTTATTTTGCACAATATAAAGCTTTCCCTGGTATTCGTTGTATAACTCCCAGAAAGTAGTGCTTTCGGCATCAGTTAATTGCATCACTTCAGCAATGGCTGATTTTTTCTCGGTTTTAAGCACGTCGCGTGCAATTTCGAGATAGTCGTTTTCGCTTTGTGCATTAACTGTAAAAGCAAATGCAACTGCAACTAGCGATAATAAGATCTTTTTCATGTTATTGGTTTTAAACGTTTATATGGTTATTAAATAAATTTAAGCATTTTTTCTTAGTTTAATTCTTACCACCTTGTAAACAATCCGGTTTGTAGCATTAGACCGCGTTGCTGGTAAAATTCAATGTTGGCATCGACATAATTATAACCAACGGTAAATACAAATCGCCAGGGCTTGTCGCCGAATAGTTTATAATTCCATGGATTAGCGACAAATGTTGAAATGGTAAGACCATATTTGCGGTCAAACTGCTTCACCCCGTAAACCGGATGCACAGCATCGTAGGTAGACCAGCCAATGCGAGCATTGGAGATAAACATTAATTTCTTAAAGTTTCGGATATAATTTACTGCCAGGTGATAGTTCGTTCGACTGCGTGCTTCTCCTTTTCGTTTATCACTTATCAATTCCAGTTCCGGACTTACCCGGTGTTTTTGCTGAAAAAAGAAACGGTACCAAATTTTTACAGAATGCATGGCTCCGTTTCTATCCAGCAATGCCTGATCTTCACTAACCAGGTTTAGGCTTGCGCCGCTTCTTTCGGTTTTTAATCGCACATCACGGTAGGCATATTGTACCCTGAACCCGGACCCTCCGATTTGATCCAATGCCACCAGGTAACCAAAGGCTGTACGGGCGGTTGCTGTTCTTTCTGCATTGGTTAAAAAGGGATCTTCCCAGACTTTTGTGGGTAATCCGGTATATAAAAGACCTGTGTGTAAGGTGCCAAAACTCCAAAGGCGTTGTTTGAATCCCAGCTGCTGTGGAACATCGAAACGAATGAGATCTTCTATCTGGTTTCCAATAAAAATATGTGTCTTATACGGCACAAAGGTATAGCCAATTTCTAAGGGGAATGTTAATAAAGCCGTGTTCTGTGGTGTCGGGACCTCATCGATTGATTCTATCTGTGTTTCATTCAGCCGGTAACTCATAAACTGGGCTACCTGGTTATTTCGAAAATGTAAATACCCCACGCCAAGCCTGACATAACCGTTCCACCCTTTTGAGTTAGGTATAGGTTCCTGCGCCCTTAATAAGGGCAAAGACAGAAAAATAAAAACGAAATAAACAGGTATGGATTTTCTCATCAATCAGGTAATACAAAGTAAAAGATATTTCATGTTTTAAAGCCCCACCGGAATGGTATAACTCACATTAAACCGGTATGAATTCTTCACTGCCGAACCATCCCAGTTCTTGTATATCATACTGGTGCGATATTCACCATAAACATTTAATGAAGATTTCTCAAACACCCATACTTTTCCAAACCTTACCCCGATGGGTAAATAGAATTGATTTTTATCCCAGGAATAAAGTGCCACCAAATCGGCTGTTTGTGTATAGATGCCCGTAGTACCAAATCGATAAGCCACAAAAGGGGCAATACCCAATGGATTAGCATCAGAGGTTCCAGCGGGTAATGTTCGAGGATCAACAGCCCTGAATGATTGGGTAAAGAGCAATCCAAAAAACCATTGTCCCTTGGTTTGCACTATTGCGGCTGCAAAACCATAGCCCCATTCGTCTTTTGCTACATCTTTATTTCCTGGCATGGTTACCA
>DNTK01000044.1 GCA_003508755.1 Bacteroidales bacterium
GAAAATAAAGCGCTCGATCAAACCGATCTTTTAAGAATACGTGATATTAGTTCATTGCAATCAGCACAACTCATTCATGCCAACCAGGAGTATCAAAAAGCTGTTGAAAATATTTTACAGCGAATCAGCACATTAAAAGAAGTTGCTACTAGTTATAAGTATATATTCAATCAGGTAGTAAAACCTGAGCAAAAGAAATTTAAATATATTGTTTCCACGCTAAATGAAGAGCTTAATCTATTACAAACGCAATCATACTCACTTAACCAAATAACAGATAAGTATTTTTCTTTAATTGAAAACCTGGAGCAAGAGCAACAGCATATCGTATTGGTTCTGAGTGACGATGATTGCTCCTGCAATGGGATATGGGCCCTGAAAAAAATAATCGATAAGCTCGAAGAAAAAATATCCGGTAAAAAGGAATACAATCCCGTTCATCAACTTAAATCTGAACTAAAGAAATTTCAGAGTGGCCTCGATAAGCTTGAGCTACTTTTCAAACAAATTAATCATTCTCAAACTAAAAAAATCAAAGCTTCTTTCGAAAAAGGCGAGTTGGATATAAAACAGATGAATGAAAGTTCCGGGGAAATAACTATTTTGCTGGAAGAGTTTAATCAGATTCTGGAGCATACAAACAATCAAAATATAAAACAACATACATCGTTCGAAATTGGTGTTGAACAGGAAAATTATTATAAAACTTTTGAGAAAGAAGTTAACGAAATAATCTCACATCTGGATAAACTACTCGAGAAATTAAATGCAGGCAAGTCTGAAATCAGTGAAGTTGGACTCGATAAATTACGCAACATGTATACCATGCAAAGCTAAAGAGATGTGCATGACAGAATTGCGAAAAAGAAACCCACAGATGGAGAAAAGGAAAAAGAAAACGAAGACGAAGTAGAATTATTTTAATTATAAACTCCAAAAAATGAGTAAAAAAATACTTTTTGTTGACGACTCTGAAAGTATTAGGGAAATTGTAAGTTTTACGCTTCAAAACGAGGGTTATAACGTATTAATAAGCGATAATGGTAAAAATGCCCTCGACCATCTCGACGGTCAGGAAATTAGCCTGATTATTACCGATTTACATATGCCCGAAATGAATGGCATAGAACTTATCAAAGAAATTCGAAAGATGGAAGCTTACCAACGTACGCCCATTCTTTTTCTAACGACAGAATCGCAAACCGAAAAGAAAATGGAAGCAAAAGAAGCAGGAGCAACCGGGTGGATTGTAAAACCATTTGTTCCTGCAAAACTCCTGGCAGCCATAAACAAAGTCATACGATAAGGCATGCAGAAATGAGTAGCGCAAAACATAACGAACCTGCTTCTTTTTTAAGCTTTAGAATAGGAACAGAGCTATTCGGTGCTTCCGTAAAAAATGTCATTAGCATCTTAGAAATGACCAAAATTACAAAGGTTCCGAAAGCACCCGAATACATGAAAGGAGTGCTTAACCTCAGAGGCAATGTACTACCGGTAATTGACGCCCGTATTAAGTTTCAAATTGATAATACGGCAATAACCGAGAATACCTGTATTCTGGTAATGCAGATTGGGGGAAAATCGGAATCGCTTCTTATCGGTGCTATTGTTGACAGTGTGCAGGAGGTATTGCAAATTAATGAGGATGATATACAACCGCCACCCAGTATTGGTGCTAATTATCAGAATCAGTTTATCCATGGAATGGTAAAAAGCAAGGATGAATTTATTATGCTGCTTAATGTTAACAAGCTATTTTCCGAAGAAAGCTTTCTGGAACAACAAGAAATTCAAACCTGAAATTTAGTGAATTAAAATGCATTGAAATTTGGAGGTATGGAGCAAGATGGAAATGTGAGTAAGATTTTTAAGGCCGAACTGACCGATGCGGAATTCAGTAAACTCAGCCAGTTTATTATGTCGGAATATGGCATAAAAATGCCCCCGGAGAAAAAAATCATGCTCCAGAGTCGATTACAGAAACGGCTCAAAACCCTCGGAATGGATAACTTCAAAGATTATATTGAATATCTTTTTTCACCGCATGGAATGAGCGAAGAGGTTATTCATATGATGGATGTGGTTAGCACAAACAAAACTGATTTTTTTAGGGAATCGGTCCACTTTGATTTCATGCTTTCCACTGCTCTGCCAAAATTGTGCGAGAAATATCCTCATGGCAATCTTAATATCTGGAGCGCTGGATGTTCGTCTGGCGAAGAACCATATACCATTGCAATTACAATGTGTGAATTTAAGGAAACGCATCCTACATCGAATTATGAAATTTTTGCCACAGATATTTCAACACAGATGCTAGAAACGGCTTATAGCGGCATTTATAAAGAAGAACGCATTGCTGATATTCCCTTTGTGCTTAAAAAGAAATACTTCCTGAAAAGTAAGAATAAAGAAGAAAAGAAAGTACGTGTAAAAAGTGATTTACGTTCTAAAATAAAATATGACCGAATAAATTTACTGGAATTAAGACCTGTCAGGGATCCGAAATATCATATTGTTTTTTGTCGCAATGTATTAATCTATTTCGATCGCCCAACTCAGCTTCAGATACTTACTGCATTATGCAGCAATATACTACCTGGAGGATACTTGTTTTTAGGTCATTCCGAATCTATTTCAGGTTTTGATCTACCCATAAAAACACAAATACCTACTGTTTTTTTAAAACAATAACGATGGATTATAATAAGGTAAGCAAGGAAGAGCTCATTAAACTTCTCTCCGATAAAGATGCTGAAGTTTCTGCATATGAGGCAGAAATAAAAAAACTGGAACACGACCTGGTTAAAGTGAATAAGAAATTACAAGAAGCCGATTCACTTAAAAGTCATTTTGTATCAAACATCAGCAACGAAATCGTGAATCCTTTTACATCTGTTTTGGCGCTGGCCGACAATATTTTGAAGGTTGATAAAGAAAGTTGGAAAAGTGTTATCTCGATGGTTGCTCTTATTCATTCAGAAGTATTTCATCTTGACTTTCAGCTAAAAAATATATTTGCAGCTGCCAAGCTTGAAGCCGGAGAAATTACTCCTGAAATCTCAACCATTGAAATAGACTCTTTAATTAAAAATGTCATCGAATCTTTTAAATATGATGCCCGACACAAAGGGCTTCAGGTTATTTATCAGACAGAAAACAAAGCTGGTGTAGAAAAGGTCTTCTTTAAAAGCGATTCTGAAAAGATTACACTCATCATCTCTAATTTACTAAGTAACGCCATCAAATTCAGCTTTAATAACAACAAGATTATTTTACGAGCTGTTAAATCTATTGATAAACTAATGATTGAAGTTCAGGATTTTGGCGTGGGCATTTCTCATGAAAACGAGAACATTATTTTTGACAGGTTTAAACGTGCCGATAGTGGCATTAATTCAATCAATCGGGGACATGGATTAGGACTATCAGTTAATAAAGCAATGCTGGATATTCTGGATGGAACTATTTCCTTTACCAGTAAACTGAACGAAGGCGCAACGTTTATTGTTAATATTCCAGAATCGAAAGGAGACAGCACCGGTATATCGCGTGATGCAGGTGAAATATTTTTTAAAGAAGAGAAATTTTGAAAACCAAAATTACCACAAACAACGACACCATTTTTCTCTACCCTGCCAACCTGGTGGTTCCAATGCCACCGGGTATTGTACATACCATACTTGGTTCCTGTGTAGCTGTTTGCTTATACGACCCTAAAAATAAAATGGG
Organism: Bacteroidales bacterium; assembly: GCA_003508755.1. Lineage (GTDB taxonomy): Bacteria > Bacteroidota > Bacteroidia > Bacteroidales > UBA10428 > UBA10428. Next base: position 3,736 of record DNTK01000044.1, read on the forward strand.
TGGTATTAATCATTACATGCTGCCTTTCTGGAACGGGCAAGGCTTACCTTCGCCAAAATACGGCAATATTGCCATTGAAAAGCTATATGAGAAATTATTGCAAAATGGAGCTGAAAAATCGAAAATTGTAAGTAAAGTTTTCGGAGGAGGAGAAGTCATTCAAAATATGCACTCACATTTTAATATTGGACAGCGTAATATATTGGTTGCTAAAGAATTATTAAGTGAGTTAAAAGTACCCATCCTGGCGCAAAGCACAGGAGGTAACCTGGGTAGGAAAATTATTTTTAATTCAGGTACCGGTGAGGTTGTACAGCGTTATGTACAACAGAGCATCACCTAATATTTTAGATAAAAATATTATGGGAAAAATAAGAGTACTTGTTGTTGATGATTCTGCCGTTGTAAGGCAAACACTTACAGCTATTCTCAACAGTGATCCGAAAATTGAAGTAATCGGAACTGCCTCCGATCCGTTTTTTGCAGCAAAAAAGATAGCAAAACAAGTGCCGGATGTAATTACTTTAGATGTTGAAATGCCCAGAATGGATGGCTTAACATTTTTGCGTAAAGTAATGAGTCAGCATCCCATGCCTGTAGTGATTATTTCCAGTCTGACTTCAAAGGGAACCGAAACCGGCATGAAAGCCCTTGAATATGGAGCCGTTGAGATAATTACTAAACCACAAATGAACACCAAAGTGTTTATTGAAGAATCTAAAATAAGAATCTGTGATGCTGTTAAAGCTGCTGCCCATGCAAAAGTAAAACGCAGGAAGGCTAAACCCTTACCTCCCATGCAGGTTCAGCCTAAATATACTGCTGATGCAATACTGCCAGCATCACATAACAGAAGTATGATTAAAACTACAGAATTAGTTGTGGCAGTTGGTGCATCAACCGGGGGTACCGAGGCATTAAGAGTATTTCTCGAAGCACAACCAATTGATGCTCCAGGTATTATCATTGTTCAACATATGCCTGAGCATTTTACACGTTCGTTTGCCGAAAGACTTGATGCTATCTGCAAAATAAGCGTTAAGGAAGCTCAAAATGGCGATACCGTAAGTCCGGGCAAGGCCTTAATTGCACCTGGGAATCACCATATGCTGCTAAAAAGGTCGGGAGCCCGATATTATGTCGAAATCCGGCAGGGAGAATTAGTGAACCGGCATAGACCAAGTGTGGATGTTTTGTTCCGATCAACAGCCAGATACGCAGGCAAAAATTCCATTGGCGTAATCATGACAGGTATGGGTGATGATGGAGCAAGGGGTTTGCTCGAAATGAAGAATGCGGGAGCCTTTACTATTGCACAGGACGAAAAAAGTTGTATTGTATTTGGAATGCCCAAGGAAGCCATTAGCTTAGGGGCTGCAAATAAAGTACTTCCACTTAGTGAAATTGCCTCAGAAATAAGTGCTCACTCCTCAAAATAACCCACCTTTTTTAACCAATAGAAAAAGGGTATCGTCTGCAAATTTCATTCGCTCCGAACCCCCATTGTTTATAATATTTTTAAGCTTTTTTATAAATATTTGATTATATTTATTTCTACATACCTTAACAAATAAAAAACAGGAATGGAAATCGACACTAGAAGGGGCACCAACTGGCCGGTTATTATAGCTTTCATTATTTCATTTATCATCTTTTTGGTTGGTATTTTAATCAGTATTATTAATACATCAGATGTAGTAATTACATTTGAGTCGATCGGACAACTAATTACAGGAAACAAATACCTGTGGTTACTGTTGCTACAATTAATTATTTTTCCTGTGGCTGTTTATTTCTACAATAAGTACATAATTGGCTTATTACAAAAACTGAGCACACAGCTTTCCGAACAAGTAAAAAAGGAACAATTTATTAGCCAATATGTCGATAACTTAATTCACGAAAAGTACGATATCGCTTTTGATGATGTCGATGAAAAAGACACACTTAGCCTGTCGTTAAATAATCTTCTCGATACGCTTAAGCGAAATAAAGACCTTGTAGACAAGCAACGTAAAGAAGATGAAAACAGAAACTGGCATGCAGAAGGCCAGGCAAAGTTTGGTGAAATACTAAGAAGTAACAACGACTTCGACGCCCTTGCATTTAATGTTATAAAAGATCTCACTAATTATGTTGGAGCAATCCAGGGAGGATTTTACCATCTGGAAGATAAGGGAACGGAAAAATACTTCGACCTGGTAGCTTTCTATGCTTATGGCCGAAAAAAGTATGCCGATGAAAAAATCCCCTTTGGCCGGGGACTAATCAGCACTGCAATTAAAGAAGGTAAAACCATTCATATGAAGAAAGTTCCGGAAGGCTACATTCGAGTTACTTCCGGATTGGGACATTCTATACCAAAACAATTGGTTGTTGTACCGTTAACTTCTGATGGCCAATCTTTTGGAGTTATAGAGATCGCTACACTATCAGAATTCACCACCGACCACATAGAATTTATCAATAAGGTTTGTGAAAGCACAGCCTCTACTCTCTCTACCGTTCGAATGAATATGCAGACAGCTAAATTGCTGGAAGAATCAAATGAGCAAGCCCAGGCACTGGCCTCACAGGAAGAGGAAATGAGGCAAAACATGGAAGAGCTTAAAGCCACACAAGAGGAAGCTGCTAGGCAGGCTGAGCAATTCATGAAACTCGAATCAACAGTGAATCACACCATGATTCGTGCTGAATATAGCATGAATGGCACACTGTTATATGCCAATACGAACTTTCTGAAAAAACTCGAATATACTTCCAATGCCCAGGTCGAAGGTAAGAGCATATCTATGTTCATTGCCAGTAAGGATAAAGAATGGTTCGATAGTATTTGGGATAAGTTATCAAAAGGTGGAAGACATTTCGAGGGATACATGAAACATGTAACGCGCACAGGCAAAGACCTTTGGACAATGGCTACCTATACATGTATCAGAAATGAAGAAGGTGAGGCCGAAAAAATCCTGTTCCTGGCACTAGACACAACAGAACAAAAGAAGCTCATGCTCAACCTCGAAGGATTTATGGAAGCTGTAGACCGTTCGAGTATTAAAATTGAATTCGATATCAATGGCAATATAAAAAGCTTTAGCGATTCATTCCTGTTTTTATTTAAGTACAAAGAAAAAGAAACACAAAAGCTGAATGTTTTTGACCTTATTGACTCCCTTGAGCTCGAAACCTTCAATAAAAAATGGGAAAGCATCGTAAACGGAATCAATTTTGAAGGACAATTTAAGGTTCAAACAAAAACAAAAGAAGAAAGCTGGATACAAGGCGCATTCAGTGCTGTTTACAACATGTATGATGAGGTTGATAAAGTAATCTTTATTGGAAATGACAATACACGTCAGAAAAAAATGGAGATGGAATTCATTAACCAAAATGATATTCTCAAGAAACAAGAAATCCTGCTAAAAGAATCGGAAAAAGAACTTAACCGCAAATTACGCCAGGCAAAACAAGAAATGCAGGAACAGTTTAAGGAAATAGAAAACACCAAAATTAGAAATGAAAGAACGTTAGAAGGTGCATTGGATTCAATTCTTCAAACTACCAAAGACAATAAGATTATTTTCTACAATAAAGCAGCGGAGAATTTACTGGGCTATAAAAAAGATGAAGTGATGGGGCAAACAATCGATATGCTTTTTACCAAAGAGATAATTGAAAATAATGATTTCGTTGGCCGCTATGTAAAAGCTGATGGAGAAAAACTAGTTGGTGTTCGCACAGAAATAAAAATGAAACATAAAAACGGGAATGAACTTCCTGTACTAATATTGTTATCGAAGGCTCAGGTCGATAAAGAAACAACCTATACTGCATTCATCCAAACCATTGAGGTTGAGTTATTCTAAGACATAGTGCCTGAAAATAAATGTGTTTTCTATGTTAAGAAAAAAGAACCAAAAGAAGGATCTACAAAATAAAATTGAGCGATTAGAGAAAGAAAACAACCAACTTAAAACCAGGTCGCAAGAGTCAAAAAAACTAAATGTTTCTGCGCATAATCTCTCGCTTTATTTTGCTACAGAGCAGATAGATATACTCATCTATAATCCGGATAACGAACAACTGGAAAAGCTTGATAGTTCAATTCAACTAAATGTTCTGTTCTCTCTACCAAAAAACAGAGAAGAATTAATCGATATCATTCCTTATGATGAACAGGAACAATTCCGCAATGGCCTGAATAAAATTGGTTCTAAATCACCCTTCAAATACCAGGGGAAAATTCATTTAGTAAAGGATGGAGTTAAAGAAACAAAACAAGTTGAAATTGTTCTGATAAATAATAGCCACACCGTTACAATTGTTTTTAAGGACATCAGTTTATTCCTAAAACAAAAAAGAGAGCTCAGCAAAGTAAAAGAAAAAATTGATGAATCAGATAAACTAAAATCCGCACTTCTTGCCAATGTTTCCCATCAGATACGTACTCCCTTAAAC
>DNTK01000379.1 GCA_003508755.1 Bacteroidales bacterium
ATCTATAATATTCAAAGAGCCCCAAAAGAAACACTTACTTTGCACTGCAATCATTTCAATGAAAGATATTCGTATTAAAAAACTCCCGACTGAATTTAACAGTCGGGAGTTTCTTGTTGTTCATCAAATTACATTATGCCATTAGTTGCCCTAATTCAACTCCTTTGAGTTTTTCTGATAGTTGGTATAAATTACCAAAACACAATATAAAGCACAGCAACAACAAGAAGGATTATATAGGCACTGATATTGAATTTTCTTCCTGTGGCAAAGGTTTCTCTCAGCAGTGGAATTCCTTTTGCATCATCGTCCCCTTCACCGGTGGTAAGCGACACAAACAGTATGACCACAATGGTTATCAGGCAGGTATATATCATCTGATCCAAAAACGGCATGTCGATAGGCAGAAACTTCAGCGCCAGTGCTACCGGAATAGAGGCCAATACACCTGCAATGGCTCCTTTTACATTGGTCTTTTTCCAGAACAGCCCCATTAAAAATACTGCCAGAATTCCCGGACTTACAATTCCGGTATACTCCTGGATATACTGGAACATTTGAGGAATGGAGCCCATTTTATTGGCCAGCGATGTAGCAACGATTAAAGCTGCCAGAACAGTTATTCTGCCCACTGTAACCAATTGCTTGTTTCCGGCCGTTTTATTTACATAGGGCTTGTAAATATCCATGGTAAAAATGGTTGACGTAGAATTCAGCATCGATGCAAGGGAAGAAACAATGGCTGCTGAAAGGGCTGCCACCACAAGTCCTTTCAAACCGGCAGGAACAAAGGTTCCAATAAGCCAGGGATAAGCTTTATCGTAATTAATGCCTCCTCCATTATCAAATGCTACTTGAGCTCCATGAAGATCCTGTGAATACATAATAAAAGCAATGATGCCTGGAATAACTACTATAACAGGCACAATAATTTTCAGGAATCCGGCAAATGCCAGTCCGCGTTGGGCTTCGCGCAGCGATTTGGCCGCGAATGCCCGTTGTATAATGTATTGGTTAAAGCCCCAGTAATAGAGGTTGGCAATCCACAGTCCACCAATTAACATAGCAATTCCGGGCAGGTTGCTGAACTCCGGATTATCCTTTTTCAGAATCATGTGAAACTTATCGCCCGCCTCGTTAAACACATACGACAAGCCATGAAAGGTACCCCCTTCGGGTGTTACATTGTTAAGTGCTATAATAGTGGTTATAAGACCACCAATAACCAGCAGCACCACCTGTATCACATCGGTCCAGGCAACTGCCGATAAACCACCCCAGACTGAATAAGCAGCAGCGCTTTTCAACAAACTCAGGTATGGTATACAGACCCTGCTTAATAAAAACCGGCAGAAAGTATTTGGCAACAATAAGCAGTGTAATAGCTGCCATCCACTCGTAAGAGGCAATGGCCAAACCAACGGCAAATCCGGATCCAGACATTCCAATAAACTGTTCGGCAGAAATATTGGCTGCAATCAGAGAGGCTCCGATGGCCCACCACGGAAGCGATTTACTCGCCAAAAAGTAGTCTTCAGCTGTTTTTTCTTTTCCTTTTTTATTTCTTGATACAAATAAGCCAACACTTAAAATAATTATTGCATAGATAGCGAATATGACATAATCTAAAAATGTAAAGTTCCCGTTCATAGGTCTGTTAATTAGTCTTTAATGATTCTCTGTAATTCTTTTCCCATTCCCAGGCAGATTTTGTCATTTGGTCGAGTGTAAGCGATGCCTTCCAGCCCAATTCATTATTGGCAAAATCGGTATTTGCCCATATTTGCTCTATATCTCCGGCACGTCGATCAGCAATTTTATAGTTAAGCTTTACTCCGGTTGCTTTTTCAAAAGAATCAATAATCTCTAAAACCGAGACTCCGTTTCCGGTTCCGATATTAAACACTTCGTAATCGGCCTTCCCCTTATTCTGCATCATCCTTTCTAAAGCAACAACGTGAGCCCTGGCCAGGTCAACCACATGAATATAATCGCGTATACAACTGCCATCGGGTGTATTGTAATCATCTCCAAATACTTTGAGCTCCTCTCTAATGCCAATAGCAGTCTGCGTAATATAAGGCATCAGGTTATCAGGTACTCCTAAAGGGAGCTCACCCAAATTGCCGGAAAGGTGAGCCCCGATAGGATTGAAATAGCGTAGTGCTATGCCTTTAATTCCTTTGTTTGCTTGTATAGTATCTTTTAACAGGTTCTCATTCACTTGTTTGGTATATCCATAAGGTGATTCGGCCGGTTTTACCGGAGCCAATTCGGTTACGGGTAATTCATCAGGCTGACCGTAAACAGTGCAGGAAGATGAAAACACAAAGTTTGAAATGTTGTGAATTTTCATACTCTCCAGTATGTTTATCATAGGAACGATGTTGTTCCTGTAATAATGCAGAGGCATTTCAACCGACTCTCCCACTGCTTTTGCAGCAGCAAAATGGATGATTCCCAGAATATCGGGATGCTCCGTGATGACTCTTTCGATACTTTCCTGCTCCTGCAAATCATATTCATAGAAATGCGGGAGTATACCTGTAATATCTTGTATTCTGTCCAGCGTGTCCTTTTCGGAGTTGGAAAGGTTATCGATGATTACCACTTCGTAACCCTGTTCAATTAACTCTGCAGAGGTTATGGAACCAATATATCCGGTACCTCCGGTAACTAAGATTTTTCCTTTTGAACTCATTGAAACTTATAATGAAGGTTGGACAAACTCCTTAATCGATCGGCACTTTGTTCAGCCGTAATATCGCGCTGCGCATTGGCAAGCATTTCATAACCAACCATAAATTTTTTCACAGTTGCCGAACGCAACAATGGAGGATAAAAATGCATGTGCATATACCATTCCGGATGTTCCTCCCCATCGGTTGGGGCCTGATGTATACCTGCCGAATAGGGAAAAGATACATTGAAAAGGTTGTCGTAGCGTATGGTAAGTTCTTTATAAACATCGGCAAAAGCGGTGCGTTCCATCGGTGTAAGCTCAGCAATACTTGCTACTTTCCGCTTAGGCAGAATCATGGTCTCGAAAGGCCAGGTGGCCCAGAAAGGAACCAGTGCCACAAAGGCCCCGTTTTCAAACACTAGTCTGGTTCTTTCCTTTAGTTCGGTCTCAACATATTCCTCCAACAAAGCCTTTCCATTTTCTAGATAATACTTCTTTTGCTGGATAATCTCTTTTTCCACTTCAACAGGAATGGAGGATTGTGCCCATATTTGTCCGTGCGGATGAGGATTACTGCAGCCCATAACACTGCCCTTGTTTTCAAAAATCTGCACATGATTGATGAAATCCTTGTCGCCAAGTGTTACATATTCTTTTACCCACAGATCAACGACTTTTCGGATGTCCTCCACTTCCATTTCAGGAATGGTAAGATCGTGCCTTGGTGAAAAACAGATAACCCGGCAAATACCCTGCTCGGCTTTTGCTTGAAGCAATCCTTCCTTTAACTCTCCTGGAGGAGTATCGGGCAGTAAAGCACTAAAATCGTTGGTAAAGACAAAGGTTGAATCGTAATTGTCGTTTACCGGACCTGAGGCTCTTTGATTGCCAGGACACAAATAGCATTCGGGATCATAAATCGGACGGGATACAAACCCTGTATCTTCCGTTTGCCCCTGCCAGGGCCTTTTTGCCCTGTGGGGTGATACCATTACCCATTCTCCTGTAAGAGCATTGTATCTTCTATGTGGATGTTCTGTAAAATCAATCATTTTTTCACGCAATTTGTTTGGTTCCGTCTTCAATTACTACTTCATATATCTGAGGTTCCTTGCCATCAGGTGTTGTATATTTTTGCTTAATAAATTCCTTGAATAATTCTACCTGCCGTTTTTTAATAAGGTTAATCGTACAGCCTCCAAAGCCACCGCCCATCATTCGGGCACCTAAAACACCCTCCACAGACTTTGCAATTTCAACGAGTTGATCAAGCTCCGGACAACTCACTTCATACTTATCGCGCAGGCCTTCATGGGAGCCATACATAAACTGTCCAAAAGCATATACATCGCCGTTAAGTAGTTGCTCGCAGGCATTTTGCAGTCGTATATTTTCTTCAATGACATAGGTGCATCGCTTATATACCACGTCCGGAATTTCATCCTTATGTGCCTCAATAAAATTTAAAGAAACATCCCGCAGAGAGTTAATGGAGTCGTCGTATTTTTTTAATATGGAAACTCCCATATCACATTCCTGTCTGCGTTTATTGTATTCCGAAGAAGCCAACGAGTGTTTCACTCCTGTATTGACCAATACCAGTACGTATTCTCTCATTTTTAATGGGAAATAACGAAACTCCAGACTCCGGCAATCAAGCATTATCACATGATCTTTTTTACCCTGCATAACAGCGAATTGATCCATAATACCGCATTGCACACCGGCATAT